>JABHZL010000114.1 GCA_018656645.1 Phycisphaerae bacterium | reverse complement strand
GTTGTTTAGTTTGCAAAAAAACCCCGCCGAGATGGCGGGGCTTTTAATCTAGAACGGAATGGGAATTTAATTATTCATCAACGACAACGATGTCAACACGTCGACTTGCTACCTTTGTTGCGAGCGGTTTAGTTGGTCCCCAACTTTCAATTGAAATACGGTTTTTATTCACACCTTTAGTTACTAAGTATTCTCGAACAGCCCAAGCGCGATCAAAGGCTAGGTGCCAGTTACTCTTAAAATTACTTTTTGTAATCTTATCCGTATCGGTATAGCCCATCACGACGATGGATTGATTTGGATATTGATTGTTCAAAGCAGTAGCTACATTCCCAAGTGTACTTTTTGCACTTTTCTTTAACGATGCGCTACCCGATGAAAACAAAAGATCACTCGCGACTGTAAGTGCAAGATCTTTGTCTCGCATTGAAGCCGAAACGCCATCGATATTTTCAAATACATTGACAACTTCTGGGCGAGTGTCAAGTTGACCCTGCAACGTGCCATTTCGCTCTTGCTCGGAACGCAATGCTTCTTTTGCCCGTTGAAGATCTGAATCAGCAGCAAGAAGTGCCTCTTGTGATTCAGTGTACTGCGATCGCAACTCTTCGTTTTCAGTTTTGAACGCATCAAGTTGTTCAGTATTATTTGAACAACCTACCATTGCTAACCCCATCGTTATTCCTGCTAATACAATTATTCGTCGCATCATGCGTGCCCTTTCTCCGTGTCAGAGGACCTCACCTTACGTAAGAAAAACGTCCTGTTCTTCTATGCCGTTTCCAACGGCGGGTGGTGATATGTACATTGAATACGGAATTGACTCATACGTCAAATCGTCAACCAATAAAATTGTCTGTAATTTTTTATATTCAACAAATCCAGCTCGTGGCATCAAAACGCCCGGCATCATAATATTCCAGCCCCATTGCACTGCTGGCATCGCCAATACGACAATGACAGTAGCGATTGCAAGGTGCGGGCCATACGGTATTTCCCGCCTCTTCTTACCCATCTTCGCAAGAATTGCAGAAACCCCTGCCCAGATCAAACCACTGAAGGGTGCAATAAAAAAGATGAGAATTGGGTCAAACCACCCAATGACTGCTCCAACAGCTGCAAGCAAGTGTACATCACCCAATCCCATCGCTTCTTTTCCAAAAGCAAGCGAACCGAAAATTCGCACTGCCCAAACCAACCCTCCAGCGATGAGGTATCCCAATAAACAGGAGCAGACGGATTGCACTAATAAGGGGGGAGTCCCTGTTTCATACCCAAGCATCCATCCAACAACAAAGCCGACGATCGTTGGCAAAAGAAACAGCAGCTCTCGCAACATTTCCCTTCGTGCATGTGGGTATTCAGCAAGGGGTTCATCATCTTTGATGTACTTTTCGTAATCTGAAAAGCTATATGTGAACACACCGATTCGTAGCAAAAATGTACTGAGAAGCACACCTGCAAAACCTCCAATCGAAGCACCAGACCAAGTCCAATCAGCCAACGGCATCATCCATGTTTGATGTGGGGTAAATCGTAATTGGATCAAAGGTTGAATGACACTTGCAACCAGTGCAACAAGTGTCATAGCAACTGGAATTTGAATTGGAATTGTGTACGTGCGAGCATCAATCACTGTCATTGCGAGCAATCCACTGAACATCGCAGCGAGTGCAATGAATGCAGGCAATGTTCTATAAATTCCATTTACATGCCACCACTGCCCGAAGATTTCACCTAAAAATGGAGTAGTTGTAGGAATCCAATAACACAAAACATACAACAGCAAAAAGATCGTTGCAGTAATGAACTCAACGATTGGATATTCACAAGATATTTTCGCCTTGCAATATTTACATTTACCACGCAAAAATAACCATCCTAAAATTGGTAAATTTTCTCTGAAAAACTTCAATTGATGTCCGCAACTTGGACAGCTGCTAGGCGGAGTTAGCAATGGGATTTGTCTAGGTAACCGAAAGATCACCACGTTCAAAAAACTCCCGATACATGCACCTAAAACAAATACAAAAATTGCTGGGGGAACATGCGTTAACAATGTTGCTTTCAGGAGCAACGAATCAATGCTTGGTTGAACAGGAGTGACGTCGATCTGTAATTCGCCTTTGTTTATGCAATATCATCAACTTCTGCAGTTTTTAATTGCTGTTCTGCTTGAGAAAGAAGTTCGCGGCATCGTTTCACCAACGCTTGCCCACGAGCATGTTGTCGTAACATCTCTTCAAGTTCACCACTTCCTTCATCGATTGATTTCACGATTGCATCAAGTTCTTCTGAGGCTTGCTCAAATGACATTGAATCTGGTTCTAGAAGATCATTTTTCTTACTCATGTTGTGCACTCTACCCGCGACTTGATTGTGCCGTCGGCAAGAACTGTCATCAATTCTTGCCCATCTTTGGCGTCCTTGGAAGAACGAATCACACTTCCATCAGTGCGCTGCGTTAACGAAAATCCTCTCGCAAGTACTGCGTCAGGACCAATTGCATCTAGTTTCCCTGAAAGCGTTTCAACCCTACTCACTCGCAATGAGAGGTTTCGAGTCACCGAAGCGAGAAGGGACGATTCCATTTTCATGAATCGTTCCTGACGTTTTCGAAGTACCGCATGAGGCCGTTTTGTTTGTAGTGCTTCATTCAACGAGGAAATAGTTCTCACTCTTCCATGCAACCCATGCGTAACTGACGCCTCAAGTTGATTGCACAGTTGCGATATCCTATTTGCACTACGTTCAACCACTCGCCTCGCAGTTGTATGCAACCTTGACGAAAAATGATCGACCATCTGCATCAATTCTCCTGCATCAGGCACTAGAACCATTGCAGCTTGTGTTGGCGTTGACGCTCGGTGATCAGCAACCAATTCGATGATTGAAGTATCTGACTCATGTCCAATTGCGGCAACAATTGGTGTCTTTGCATGAAACGTTGCTTCGGCGACTGACCTATCATTAAAAGACCAAAGTTCTTCAAGTGACCCGCCACCTCGCGTGACGATGATTGCATCAATATGCAATGCTTCTGCAACTTCATCAACTCGTTGAATCGCTTTGGTAATTGCTGATACTGCGGCATCACCTTGCACAGGAACATTCACAATGAGCAACGGAATTGCTGGCCATCGCTGCCTCGCAGTCTCAATCACATCACGAACTGCTGCCGAAGTTGCACTTGTAATAACAGCAATTTTTCGAGGATATGTTGGAAGAGGTTTTTTGTTTGTTTCATCAAACCAGCCTGCTTCGCGGAGTTCTAAAAGCAATGCTTCATACTTTTTTTGCAACGCACCTTTTTCTTCAGCAGCAGGTTTCATTCTCTCAACGTAAATCTGCGTTTTCCCATATTTAGCGTAATGACCAATTGTACCGCGAATAATGACTTGGTCGCCCTGCTTTGGTTTCCAGCCTTTTGGTTGAACATTGCTCACTTTGGATGCCCACATTGCACAATCGATTGATGCATCGCCATCAGTCAAACTAAAGTACCAATGATGTTTAAAACTCGGTTTATTAACTTGCCCAACCACATCCACTCTGCCAATGCGAGCATCAAGCACATTGTGGATAGTTTCACTGAGAGCCTTCACAGTGATGGGCGTGGGGGGTGATTGTGCTTCAGATAAATCCATGTTCACTTCAGGTGGTATCCTTACCACTATACGCATGCAGGATACCACCAACCAATTAGGACGCTCAGTAGAGACATTTTCTAGCATGACTCCGGAGCGAGTTGAGGGTTTGCAAAAACTTGGCATTCAAACTGTTGCAGATTTGATCAAACACCTCCCACTCCGCTTCGAAGAGCATCATGGTGGAGTCACAATCGAAGAAGCAACGGCGATTCTTGGAGAAAATGATCGAAGCCAAGACTTGGTAACAATTGAGGGAGAAGTTGCCCAAGTACGTCCAATTCGGGGTTGGAAACGTTCCAAAGCGCGTGTTGAAGTCCTTCTTGAAGATGATTCGGGCTCACTCAAAATCAATTGGTTCAACCAACCTTGGATTGCAAAGAAATTACATCCTGACATGCACATTCGCGTTCATGGCTCACTTTCAAATTACAAGGGCAGCGTACAAATGACGAACCCTCGATGGGAAAAAGTTGATGGCGAAGCATGTACCGCAACAGTTGAGGGTGGTTTATGCCCAGTCTATCCCGCAAATGAATTTATTTCATCAACAGTGATTGCCGACATGATCAGCGAGGTACTTGAGGGCGCGCTTCCACACATTGAGGATCACTTTACAGAAAAAGAACGCAAAAATCTTGACATGCCAGAACTTCGCGAAGCATATCGCATGGTGCACAAACCGCAAGAAGAATCTGAATCAAAAGAAGGCCGTCGCAGAATTGCCTATGATGAATTATATTTCTTGCAACTTGGTGTCATGATGAAACGACATCACAGACAGTCAATGTTGCGCGCGCCTGAACTTCGTTGGGACGAAAAAGTTAGAACTCGCATTGAAGCGAGAATACCTTTTACACTGACGAATTCGCAACAAAAAGTCATCGAAGAAATTGGAAATGATCTTACAAAGACAATCCCAATGAACCGCCTGCTCCAAGGTGATGTCGGCTCAGGAAAAACTGTCGTTGCTTTGCACGCAATGCTCATGGCAGTTGTGGGAGATGCCCAAGCAGCACTCATGGCTCCAACAGAATTACTTGCTGAACAACATTACACAACAATGGTTGAAATGCTAGAAGGTTCTTCTGTCTCTGTAGGTTTGCTCACAAGTTCTTTGGGGACGAAAGATCGTGCATCTTTGATAGACAAGGTCAGCAATGGGGAAATTGACATTGTTGTAGGCACACACGCCCTGCTTACTTCAGATGTTGTTTTTTCAAACATTGCCGTTTCTATTGTTGACGAACAACATCGGTTTGGTGTGCACCAACGTGCGACCCTGCGCAACAAAAGAGACGATGACTTAACAGTTCCACACACTCTTGTCATGACTGCAACACCAATCCCAAGAACATTATCTCTAACAATTTTCGGCGACCTCGATGTTTCAACAATCACAGGCCTTCCACCAGGAAGGTCGCCAATCACAACCAGATTAGTTCAACCTGAAGACACTTCAAAAGTCTATTCATATTTCAGTGAGTTAGTAGAGAAAGGTCAGCAAGGGTACGTGGTTGTCCCACTTGTTGAAGATACCGATTCTGGTATGAAAGCCGTGCTTAGCCACGCCGAATCCTTAGAACGAGAATATTTTCAAGGAAAACGTGTGGCATTTGTCCATGGTCGAATGAAAAGCGAAGAACGAGAAAAAACGATGGCTGCTTTTCGTGAAGGAACTATCGATGTTCTCGTTGCAACAACTGTCATTGAAGTTGGGGTTGATGTTGCAAATGCCACAATTATGGTCATAGAACACGCCGATCGTTTTGGGCTTGCGCAGTTGCATCAACTTCGAGGGAGAGTTGGACGTGGAGAACTTCCGAGTGTTTGTGCACTCATCGCTTCGCCAACAACCAACGATGCAATTGAACGTCTCAACGCGATTGTCGAAACGACAGATGGTTTCCGTATTGCTGAAAGAGATTTAGAAATCCGCGGACCTGGCGAGTTGTTTGGTTCCAAACAAAGCGGCATCGCCCCATTCAAATCTGCTCGTTTGCCGCGAGATTTAGAATTACTACGATTGGCTCGCCGCAACGCCGTCACGTGCATTCAAAACGATCCCTTATTGAAACATGCAGAGCTTCTACGCAAGCGTTTGCTGAAAAAATATGGCGAGTCTCTCGGACTTGGAGATGTTGCTTAATGTCATCTAACCGTGAACTTGCAGCTATCTTTCAAAAGATTGCAACAGTTTTGGAAATCATGGGCGCAAACGCATTCAAAATAAATGCGCACGTCAAAGTTGCACGCGTTCTTGAGGATCTCGTTCAAGATATAGCAACAGTAGAAGATCTAAGCACACTACCGGGCGTTGGAAAGAGCAGCGTTGCGAAAATCAAAGAGTATTTGGCTACCGGCGAAATAAAAGAACTCTCCGACTTGCTTGGCTCGATTCCCTCAGGCCTACTCGATCTTATGGAAGTGCAGGGACTCGGACCCAAAACAGTGCGCCGACTTTGGCAAGAAGCAGGTGTCGTTGATATACCAACACTCAAAAGTGCCATCGAGGGGGGGCAGTTAGAGTCCATGCCGAGGATGGGGAAGAAAACAATCTCGAACATCGCCGACTCACTTGCGTTTTTAGAAGTTGCCTCAGAACGCACACGTATTGGTGATGCAATGCCAATAGCTGAAATGATCATTGACCAACTCGCTAAAACGAAAGGCGTGAACAACATTGAATTTGCTGGTTCACTTCGACGTGGAAAGGAAACAATTGGCGATATTGATATTTTGGCAACAACGACTGACTCTGCATTACTTGCAGAAACGTTTTGCACACTTGGGGGTGTAACAAAAGTTCTTGTTCGTGGTGACACAAAATGTTCGATCAGACTTGATTGCGGAATGCAAGTTGATTTGCGAATTGTTGCAGAAGACGCATTTGGTGCTGCATTGATGTATTTCACAGGCAGCAAGGAACACAACATCTTGGTTCGGGAACAAGCAATCAAACAAAAGAAACGGCTCAATGAGTATGGATTATTTGATTTAGATAAAAATTGCATTGCAGCAAAAACTGAAGAATCGATGTACAAAGATCTTGGGCTTCCTTACATCCCAGCAGAATTACGTGAAGGCAAACAAGAACTTACGTTACCTCAGACGCCTCCTCTCATACAGCACAGTGATATTCAAAGCGATTTGCATACACACACAATTGCAAGTGACGGGCATCTAACGATTACTGAGCTCGCAGAAGAAGCGAAGCGACGTGGTCTTCATTCCATTGCAGTCACAGATCACAGCCAATCATCTATGCAAGCAAATGGCCTCTCTCCAAAACGACTCGAGCAACACATTGCGGACATCAAAAAAGCAAACGAGGAACTTGATGGCATCAACATTCTTGCTGGAAGTGAAGTTGATATTCATGCCGATGGCAGACTTGATTACGAAGATGAACTTCTTGCAGAACTCGACATCGTTGTCGCTTCCCCACACAGTTCGCTCAAACAAGATCCTATACAAGCAACTAGCCGTTTACTTAAAGCAATTGAACACCCCCTAGTCCACATCATTGGTCACCCAACTGGTCGCGTGCTCGGGAAACGGCCCGGCCTTGAGCCTGATATGCCGACACTCTTTGCGGCTGCTGCAGCCTGCCAAACTGCTATGGAAATCAATGCAAATAGTTGGCGACTTGATTTGCGTGACACGCATGTGCATGCAGCAATTCAGGCAGGCGCGATGATTTCAATCAACACAGACACGCACGCTGCCAGTGATTTTGACCAACTTCGATACGGCATTTTGACCGCTCGAAGAGGTTGGCTGATCCCAGAAAATTGCATCAACTGCTTCTCTTTCGACCGCTTGTTGGCTTGGCTTGGCCGCAGTTGCTAGAATGCACAACCCACGATGTTTGAATCACTCTCTGGAAAACTTACAGGCACCCTAAGAAACCTCTCTGGCCGAGGAAAAATCAGCGAAAGTAACGTTCGCGATTCCATGGTTGAAGTTCGCAAGGCACTTCTAGACGCCGACGTTCACGTCGATGTCGTCACTGATTTTTGCGAAGAAGTTGTGCAGGATGCGCTTGGAGCCAAAGTAACAACCTCTCTCAAGCCGGGCGAGGAAATGATCGGCATTGTCAACCAACGGCTCATTGATTTGATGGGTCCGGTTGAAAGTGGAGTGATGCTCGTCGATCCCGGACCGACGATTGTCATGATGTGCGGTTTGCAAGGCTCGGGTAAAACGACTACATGCGGCAAACTCGCTGCGTATTTGAAGGCACGCGGCAAAAAAGTATCACTCGTCGCTGCTGACCTTCAACGCCCTGCAGCTGTTGAGCAATTACAAGTCACCGCCAATGATGTCAATGAGAATGCCAAAGGGGTCGGCGAAGTTACGTGTTATGCGGAACCTGAAAAATGTGGCGAATACGGAACTGCAACCGGCGTAGCCGTCGGCGTCTGCAAACGTGGTGTCAAACACGCTCGCAAAAACAAAGTGGACGTTGTCATTCTCGATACTGCGGGTCGGTTACACATCGATGATGAATTGATGAAGGAACTTCGCGGCGTGCAGTCGATGACTACGCCGCATCAGATTTTCCTCGTCGTTGACGCAATGATCGGACAGGATGCTGTAAATGCTGCAAGCGCATTTCATACGCAACTTGCAGTCGATGGTGTCATCCTTACAAAATTCGATTCCGATACACGAGGTGGTGCTGCCCTTTCTGTAAAGCGCGTTACCGGAGTTCCAATCAAGTTCGTAGGTACGGGCGAGAAGTTTGACGCACTTGAAGAGTTCCATCCAGAACGAATTGCCAGTCGTATTTTGGGAATGGGCGATGTTGTTTCTCTTGTAGAAAAAGCACAAGAAGAATTTTCTGAAGAAGATGCAGAAAATATTGCTCAAAAGATGGCAAGCGGCACAATGACAGTCACTGATTTCATTAACCAACTGAAATCAATCCGTCGCATGGGACCAATGAAATCGTTACTCGGCATGCTTCCGGGTGTTGGCGCTGCACTAAAAAATGTGCAAGTGGATGACGAACAATTTGACCGCATTGAAGCAATCGCGAGTTCAATGACCAAGAAAGAAAAAAATGACATCAAACTTCTTGGCAAGAGCAGGATCAAACGCATTGCAAAAGGTTCTGGTACAAATCCTTCTGAAGTCAATCGCTTTGTCAAACAATTTGACATGATGAAGAAGATGTCCAAACAAATGGCCGGTGGCGGACTCGGCTCCAAAATGGGAGCGATGAAGGACCTCGCCGGCGGAATGGATCCCGCATCAATGGCAGGCATGACTGGGCGAGGTTCCACCAAAACCAAATCCAATAAGCAGCGCTTCAAGAGACGCAAACGAAAATAAACTTCTTCAGCGTTCTGTTTTCTGTTTTTGCAAAATCCGCGTATACATTTATGTTGCAATGATGGATGTTTTTTTCACTTCAGTGAATCGTGCAGCCAAATTATGGATCTTCAAACGGCAGCGGATCTTTCGCATCACCGTGTGCCCAAGCACGTATATTTGGCAAGACAACTTCTTGTAGTGTAATTTTTATGCACGCTGCAACAGGGACTGCAAGCAACATGCCGTACGCTCCAAGCACGCTCCCGCCGGCAAGAACAGCTACAAAGATTGTCACTGGATCTAGATTTGTTGCCTTGCCTGCAATGAGCGGTGTCAATATCCAACCATCCAATGCTTGCACAATGCCAAACACGAGTGAAGGCCACAAAATGATACCCCACCACGCCATTCGGCTCGCTTCAGGAGCACCAAGTTGTTCAAGAAACAACAGACCAACTGATAGCGGAATTCCAACAAGACCAAGAAATGGCACCGCGCAGAGAACACCAATACCGATCCCTAGCAAAATCGCGTAAGGAACACCGATGATCATCCAACCAACAGCAAGTGTCGCACCCATGATTGCGGCGATCACAATGCGACCACGTACAAATCCAGCGACTGCTGCATCCATTTTTGCAAGCAAGGTTTCAAGTTCGTTTCTTCCATCATCAGGAATCAAACTTCTTGCAAACACGACAACCTTTGGAAACCACAAACTAAAGAAGAAGAAATAAAACGGAATCAATACCACCAGAATCCCAAATCTGATGATCGACCCAAGAATATGCATCGCGACATCTCCTGTCTGCTTCGCAATTGTTAACAGTCCCCCGTTTTCACTATCGGTCGTAGCGATATCCTTGGTCTTGGGATTCTCTTCTTTTTTACCAGAAGGAAGAAAGGCTAACGTTTGCTGAATATCATCTTTCATATCTTCAGGCGCATACTTTGCTGTGACCTGCTCTAGTTGCGTTCGAATTTTTCCGCTACTCACATCTCCAACAAGTGAAGTGGTTTGCGAAATGACCATTGGAACTGTTAAAACTAAAACTATAAGTACAGATGTTGTAACGATAGTCAGCAAACCAACAATCACAGGAATCCTGCCAAGTGGAAACCGAGGATGGTTTTCCAAATACGAAACCAATGGTTCAAAAAGATATGCAAGTAATAATGCGACTAACAGCGGGATTGTAATATCCCGCATTGCATACCCGAGCCAAACGCCAAAAATGATCGCAAGAATTAAAAAAGAATCACGAACCCATTGGATTTGCCAAAGGTGCAGAGTTGAAACATCTCTTGGTTGTTGCTCGTCGCTCTTGCCACTCATGGCAGTGCGCCTACTCAAAGGCCCCGATGCATTCTCTCAATTCTTGTTGATGGAACGCTTCGTCAAAATCAAACACACCACGAAAATCCTCGATCGAATCTTCGGGGCTTGTACGCAATAATTTTAAGTCAGCCATGTGGTACACAATCGCACCAAAATCATCGGTTCGATATACATCCCAATGACGCAATACAATTGGCGCGAGTGAACCGTAACATTCAATCGCAAAATCCCGCAACCCCATACATAACTGTTGACCAGTTACGTGGCGATCTAGCTCATCAAAGCCAGAATCATTTTCTTGCTCAAGTGCCATAAGGTTGGCGGTGTATCCTAAGCCCCGTTCGACAAAATCGAACGCGGCGGGCGCATAAGGTGTAGATTCCGCCACTTGTGTCCAGCCAAATTGGGTGTTAATCGTTGGGATACTCATCGTGTTTCATTCCAGTACGAATCCGCCATCATATCGGCGAAAACTCGGCTTATTGAACAATCAAGGCTTTTTTCTTTTAAAAAACCTGTTTTTTTGACAATAAAGGCAGAATCCACGCAGGTGGATCACTTGATTGCATGATCTGATCAGATGTTGTTTTGGCTTCAGAACCAAGTAGAAGAAGCCCCGCAACACGACCTTTTTCAAGTGTAAGCAACGATGGGTCTTCGCCTAATGCTTTCGCTCCTTGCACTGTTGCCATATTCAATAGAACAGAAAAATCCGCACTTCCTTGTTGATACAAGAAACGCATTTCATCAAGCACGCTGATCCGATCTGGTGTATCCAAACAAATCAAAGAGTCTGTGCCAAGAGCAACTGAAACCCCGTGAGCGAGCATCTCTTGATAACGATGGTTCTCATGTCCAAAATATGCGCTCGCTCTTGGACAATACGCTACTGTCAAATTTGAATTCGCTAGTTGTTCAAGATGTCGATCTTCTATGTAATTCAAGTGCGCAGCAATAAGTTTGCGTTGTTCAAGTTGCTCAACGATACTGTCAATTGGGTGATTGTCCCAATGTTTCACTTCTTCATTCCAAGCACCAATCTTCTTTGACAATGCAACCAATGGTCCTTCACGTCGCATGACCGCATCAAATTCTTCAGGCATTTCTGCAAGATGAGTCGCAGCTGGCCTTCCACTTTGAAACACTTTCTGAAACACTTCAAGACCACAGGAATATGGCGCATGCGGTGAAATGCCAAATTCAGTCGGTATAGCATCGATTGCAGCGATCGCAAGTTGTTCATAGTTTCCCACGCCAAACACTTCTACAAATGACACGCCTCGTAGAACCGATTCTCTTACTTGCTTTGCAACCGAAACGGTATTTGCAATGTCACCAACCATCGCAGTTCCACCAGCGATTGCAAGTTCAATTCCCTTCGCTGTTGCTGCATGTATTTCTTCCTGTGAACTCTTTTTCCGAATTGGCGAAATCGTATTTTCAAACCAAGAAACAAACGACTCTTCTGGGAGACAGTTTCCAACGCCGCTTAAATCTAAATGAGAGTGAACGTTAGCAAATGGTGGAATAACGAAACCATGAACTCTCTCATGCGGTAGTTCTGTAACACCAATTTCCGAAGGTGTCCCTGCTGCGACAATCAAGTGCCCATCGAGAAGGAGAGCTCCGGGCGATGCAATGATGCCTCGAAAGTCAGCAATTGCGTCACAATAGATAAGTTTTCGCGTCATAGAGGGTAATTTCTTTCCTAAATAGAGCCTACAAAGGCAATCGAGGTTGATACACTGTACACCGAAGACGGGACGGAACCCGTCAAATAAAGTGCCAATTCAGAGGAGGATCCCACATGAGCACAAAATTAATGACATCTTTAGGAATCTTGACACTCGGCTGTGTTATCACAACAGGTTGTGTTCGCCAAGAACGATACGACACCAACGTCAGCGCGACCAATTCCCTCAAGGAACAACTCGTACGCACTGAAGCTGATTGCAGCACTGCAACAGCTGCACTTGAAACCCGTGATCGCCAACTTGCTCAAGCGCAAGCAAATCTAAACGCGTTACAAAGTCAGTACGACCTTCTCTCGGGCGAACTTGACACGATTGCAAGTGCCAATGATGATCTTCTTACGCAAGTTACGGGAATTAAATTAGGCGCGTTGCCAGTAGAAACACAACAGAAACTCGCTGCTCTTGCTGCGACATATCCAAATGACATGTGGTTCGACGCCGACACAGGCATGCTACGCTTTGGAAGTGACTTCACGTTCTCAAGCGGGCAAGCTCAACTTAGAAAAACTGCTGAAGAATTAATCTCACACGTTGCGACGATTCTAAACTCACCAGAAGCAGCTAATTTTGAGATCGTTGTCATTGGGCACACCGATAACGTACAACCAAAATCTTCATCCGTTCGTTACCCAACAAATTGGGAACTATCTACTGCACGTGCAGTGAGCGTTGCAAAAGCCCTCAGTTCAAATGGAACCGATCCATCGAGATTCCAAGTTGCTGGCTTTGGCGAATACAGACCACTCACTGCAAACCGTGATGGTGGAACAAAAGAAAACCGTCGAGTTGAGATTTACCTCCAACCAATGACTGAAATCGTTTCTTGGGAAACTCCTGTAACTACAACCACTGAAACTGTGATCGTTGATGTTGTAGAAGAACCAATGAAATGATGTTTGTTTGGTCCACACTTTCTCGTATGGACTACGTAAAACAGACTGTTCGCCGGCTCCCAATTGGGAGCCGGTTTTTTCTGCTTGTTGCTTTTCTCTGGGCAAACACTGTCATAGCCGACACCCTTCCTCAAGACAATCCTCCGTTATATCCCCTTCAACGATCAAACCCAAAATTACACGACATCACTGTTTCCGTTGGCATTCCATGGAATCAAGCGTACCCACCACGAGGAGGCGAAACAACTCCTATTTGCTGGCCTATCGTCCCAAGGACCAATTGGGCTTTTGCAGTCAACGCCCAGCCCCTCGTTGCCCAACTTAAGAACGGTCAAATATTTCTGAAAGAGCAAAATGCTTGGCGCTTATGCAAACCCCTAACCCCTACTGGGCAATGGGAATTGCAAATACCTGTTGCAAAGCGATGCTATGGATCATTAACATTTGAAGTACGCATTCGAATGAATTCATTTTCAAGCCAACTTGATGAAAATGCTGCTGCGAATATTGGATGGCAAGAAAAATGGCAAGGAGATAGCAAGTCTTATCTCGCCCCATCTGATTTCATTGAATCTTCCAATGAAATTTTTACACAAGCTGTGCACGATGCAATCGGAGAAAACACGCGTGCAATGTCTGTTCATTACACAGCAAAAACGATCATCCGGTATTGCTTACAAAAAATAAAAAGCGATGGGCAATATGAAAATCGTTCAAGAACGAATGTCCGTGGCTTAGCAGTAAATGGAGCAGCAAAAACTGTCGTCGCAGGGACAGGAACTGCTTGCGATCTAGTGTGCGTGTGCGTTGCAACACTACGAGCAGCAGGAATACCTGCTCGCCCTGTCATCGGTCTAACAAATAAAAATGTTGTTGGGACATACACGACTGAATCACGATATATGGTTTGGGCAGAATACGCTCTGCCAGGCGCTGGCTGGGTCCCCTTTGATCCAAAAAGAATGCAGGGCACAGTTGACCGAGTACCGCTCAAAGATCCGTGGCAGGGATTGGGAACGATGCAATTTCTCAACACGCGTATTCCAATAGCATTTTCATTTGTTGTTGGGGGTGTCAACAAAGCATTCGATGCTATTGGACCATGGAGTTGGATCCCAATCTATGATGGAAGGGATCTCCCAGTTCCCCAAAACCTCAACTCAATTCCTTGGTTCCAAAGTGAAAATCTTGATAGCTATGTGCTTGTGCCGTACTCCCCTTCTATTCAGCAACTCGGCGTTGTTTCACTTGGATCAGGAACATCATCTCCACCACGTGTCGAACCGTGAGAGACGAGGGACCAAGCCAAGCAGACTTAGAACGCTTCTCTCGCGAAGAGACTGGGTATTGCCCCGATTGCGGCGAAGAAGTGTGGGATGACGCACCAAAATGCAAGTCATGTGGTACGTGGCTCTACGATGGTGCATCAAGTCGCCACCCTGTTGATGCTACATTTCGGAGGCAATCATTTGCAATTATAGGTGTCGTCGTATTGATTGCATTCTTCTGGAGTTTATGGCGCTTCTTTTAAATAGCTGTCTACAACCCGCATAATCGGAACAAACGTCCGAGAGCATCGTTGTTTTTAGCATGCCCTCCTATTTTTCTCTGTAATCAGTGGACAAACACTCAAGTCGGTGCATCATGGGTGTGTGACAACCAAGTCACAACAAAACTTAATACGAGAAAAGAGAAAGACATGAACGAGAGAAACATTGAAGAGAGGATGTGCCGCCTTATTGAGAAGTTACAGGCACTACCAACCGAACACCGAGAGTCACTTGAAAAACTCTGCAAAAACGAAGATGAAGAACGCTCAAGCGTTGAAGAGTCCGTTGCAAAATTGCAGAACTCACTTGATTACCTTCGCCTGAGTGTGAAATACATGGTGTTTGATCTTGAAGCAACACGCCGAGAGAACGTGTATCTTCGAAAGTTAGTAGAACAAATCCGCCGAGATAGCTCTCGTAGGAATGACACTGAGGGTCCTGATGATTTCTTAGGTGGCAACGGAGCAGATTGAGAGTAGTCACTTCATAGTGACGCAACACGCAACGCAGCGTCTGGTGCTTCTTGCATCAGGCGCTTTGCTGTTTTTGGATCATCGCGCATCTCTGAAAGAATATCTGCCAAGTGCGAATCTCGATCTCGTACCCATCGCTTAAAATACTCTTCCAATTGACCACGATTAAACCGGGAGAGCGGGTCGTCCATACCTGTCTGAACAATGGCCCACTCCATCAAACCCCGTCCGCTCATGTCGAACTTGTATAGATCAAGTGTTCTTTTTAACCGATATTCTGGCGTGTTAAATTTATCTCGACATGCAAGTGGAATAGCAAGCATGATTTCAAGGAGTTTCTTTTCTACAGCTTGATTTAAGCCGGTTCGTTCTAAATCTTCAACTTCAGCAATTGCTGGTCTTTCGAGATAACGATCTCCTGGAACAGTATGCTCGCCTTGCATTGGCATCAACGGAAGTGCTAGGCCTGCAAATGTTTTTAGACCTTCGTTTGAAAAACGAACGGTGATTCTAGGTGCAGGCTTGCCACCAACCACTGTGTTTTCGACCTTGATTACAGCACCACTTCCCCACTCTGGGTGGAGTTTGTGTGTAACACGATCACCAAATGCTATAGACTCAGACATAATAAATATAAATTCTTCCTAAAACTAGCTCTATATTTTGCACAAACTATCTTTTAACAGATATGCAAAACCTTCGACTCGTTGAAATAAACACGCCCCCACTTAGGGAAATTATAGCATGAAAAAGGACAATTCCAAGAAAAATACAGCGAAAATATTGTACGCATCAACGTATTAGGTACTAAATGTTGTTTTAATCAAACTTATTGAATGGACGCTGCTACACAATGCCTTGTGCCATCATGGCTTCTGCAACTTTAACGAAACCTGCAATGTTAGAACCATCAACGTAGTTTCCTTCGCAACCAAATTCTTTTGATGCGCCAATACATTGTGTATGAATATCACACATGATCTGCTGTAATTTTGCATCTACTTGATCTCTTGTCCAGAAGAGTCGCTGACTTGCTTGTGACATCTCTAAACCAGAAACTGCAACACCACCAGCGTTCGCTGCTTTTGCAGGTCCATACAAAATGCCTGCATCAATAAATGCTTGTTGCGCATCAATTGTGCTTGGCATATTCGCGCCTTCGCTGACGAGATCTACGCCACCTGCAAGCAAATTCTTTGCATCAACACCATTGATTTCGTTTTGTGTTGCGGATGGGAATGCACAGTTTGCTGGAACTGCCCAAAGTGGGTTATGGTCAAGAGAATCATCTCGAGCATGAAATTCTGCATTGGGAAATTGTTCTACATACTCACCAATTCGTCCGCGACGGTTATTTTTCAGATCCATCACCCACGCCAATTTATCAGCGTCAATGCCATCTCCGTCGTAAATCCAACCACTACTATCTGAAAGTGTGACTGCCTTGCCTCCAAGTTCAGTTACCTTTTCTACTGTGTACTGGGCAACATTACCCGAACCTGAAACCAAGCAAGTTTTACCTTCAAATGTTTCACCTTTGGTTGCGTACATTTCTGCACCAAAGTACACAACTCCGTATCCCGTTGCCTCGGGTCGAATCAAACTTCCACCCCACTCAATGCCACGACCAGTGAGAACACCAACGAATGTGTTAGTCAATTTTTTGTACTCGCCGAACATGTAGCCTATTTCTCTGCCACCTACACCAATGTCACCTGCTGGGATATCTGTATCTGGACCAATGTGCCTAAATAACTCTGACATGAATGATTGACAGAACCGCATGACTTCCCCGTCGCTCTTTCCTTTTGGATTAAAGTCAGCGCCGCCCTTACCACCGCCCATTGGCAATGTTGTCAAACTATTTTTAAAGACTTGTTCAAATCCGAGAAACTTAAGAATAGATAGGTTCACACTCGGATGAAAACGAAGCCCGCCCTTGTAAGGACCAATCGCACTATTAAACTCAACGCGATACCCACGATTGACTTCAACATCTCCTGTGTCATTCACCCATGGAACACGAAATTGAAATGCTCGTTCAGGTTCTACGATTCGATGAAGAATATTACCTGCAACATACTTTGGCCTACGATCCATCACGCCTTCAAGTGAAGAAACGATTTCATGTACAGCTTGTAAAAATTCTGGCTGATGTGGATTTCGAGCAGTCACGCTGCCCATAAAATCTTGAACAAATTGGCTATCTGTGCTAGTTTCGGTACAACTTTGGGCAGTAGTCATTCAAGGGCTCCTTTGCTTTGAATCGATACATGGTACCCTGAGCAGATACCAAATGGAACACCCTTCTAAATCAAAACTTCCCCCCAAAGAACTCCTCCCGCTTCGAGTTAAAATTGATGAAATTGACCATCAAATCCTTGACTTATTAAGACAACGGAATGAAGTTGTCACCCAAGTAGCTTCAATCAAGCAGAGAACTGGGTTTGGCATCAGGGACTTCGTCCGTGAACGAGACCTTCTCGAAGATCGCGGAAAACGAGCCGAACAATCTGGGCTTCGAAGCGAGGTCATAGAGAGCCTCTTCCGCGTCATTTTATGGGCTAGTAGAGATAGACAAGCATCTCTCGGTGCAGAAGTACCACAAGAAACCGCATCAAAAACCGTTGCAATCATTGGCGGGAACGGGGGAATGGGGAAGGTAATGACGCGGTTGTTTACAGAAGCACAAAACACCGTCATTGTTGCAGACCTTGATACAAAACTTTCCAACATTGAGGCTACATCTCAAGCAGATGTTATCGTAGTCGCTGTACCCATAGAAAAAACCATAGAAGTGATTGAAGAAATTGGACCACATTGCAAAACAGGTTCGCTTTTGATGGACGTAACCTCTACAAAAACTACACCAGTACAAGCAATGTGCGATTGTTCAAAGGGCACGAGCGTGATCGGAACGCACCCCCTCTTCGGTCCTTCGGTGCACTCTCTCCAGGGACAGAGGATAGCGATTGTTTGCCAACGTGATGACAATGCTTGGGACGAATGGCTCAACACAATTCTCCATGGTCGGGGGTTTTCAATCCTCCATACAAGCGCCGAAGAACATGACAAGGCAATGAGTGTTGTACAAGTGCTGACACATCAAGCAACCGAAGTCCTCGGCAGAACAATTCAAAAACTTGGCGTAGACATTCACAAAACACTTGAGTTCACATCACCCATTTACCTCATCGATTTGTTGATGGCGGCTCGGCACTTCGCACAATCTGCTGAACTTTACGCTTCGATACAGATGAACAATCCAGAAACGGAGCATGTGCTAAACACGCTACGCGATGCTGGTGAAGAATTGAGGGATATCGTGATAACGCAAGATACTTCTCGCTTTACAAAACTCTTTGCAGAAGTACACGAACATTTCGGTAATTTCTCCGAGCAAGCACTTGAACAATCGAGTTTCTTAATTGACCGCTTGGTTGAAAGAGGGTAACAAACCTCTAGTTACCACTTGTGTGTGTTTAATCACACAGACAAAACATCATTCAACACAACAGAGCGATGTACCTTCATCAGTACTTGTTGTTTTGACCAATTTGCCCACGAGGGAATCTGCTTCCCAGTCCACTCGTACCTCTATGCGATGCGTTCTGCCAGTCTGATCCTCAATTTCAGCAGTCGCAACTTGTGTTGCATGTAAATCGACTGATAAAGTTGCTTCAGCAGTTTGTGAAGGCCAATGTATGGCAAGGAGACGCCCATTAATAGAAATTGAATCTGTCATATTGGCAGTGTACCTTTTTTCTGTAAAATAGTGGCGAGGGAGCAGTGAACCAAAACTACAATACTGCGTATTACCCCTCATGACCACATTACACAACTCTCAGGACACTTTTTCCAACATGACAAACAAAACGCATAGCGATATTCAAAAACTAAGCGAAGACGTACAACAAGCAAGTTCGCCCTTCAGCCAACTTCGCAGTGCAATACACGAGGTGATCGTTGGGCAGGACGAACTGCTGCATCGCATGTTTATTGGCTTGCTTGCCAATGGACACCTCCTTATAGAAGGCGTACCCGGACTCGCAAAAACGCTCGCTGTTTCAAGCCTTGCGAAAGGAATCAACACTTCCTTTCAACGGCTGCAATTCACACCAGATCTTCTTCCAGCAGACTTAACTGGCACATTGATGTACCGACAAGACAAAGGTGAATTTGTTGTAAACAAAGGCCCAATCTTTTCTAGCATTATTCTTGCAGATGAGATCAACCGTGCCCCTGCAAAGGTACAGTCTGCACTGCTTGAAGCTATGCAAGAGCGGCAAGTCACCATTGGCACAGAAACGTTTGCGTTACCAGATCCATTTCTTGTACTCGCTACGATGAACCCAATCGAGCAAGAAGGAACATACCCACTTCCTGAAGCACAAGTCGATCGATTTATGCTTAAAGTTGTCGTGGACTATCCAAATAAATCTGAAGAGCTCGAAATTTTACAACGAATGGCAAAGACCACGCAAGCAACAGCCGTTGATTGTGTCATGCAATCAGATTCAATTGCTCATGCGCGCACTCTTGTCGATCAAATATATGTAGATGATAAAATCGCGGAGTACATTGTTGAACTTATTCAAACTTCAAGAACACCAGAGATTGTTTCAGAAGAACTTGCCGAATTCGTTGAGTACGGAGCTTCTCCACGTGCAACCCTTGCACTCACTTTGTGTGCAAAAGCAAATGCGTTCCTTGACGGACGTGGCTATGTTGTTCCACAAGATGTAAAAGATCTCGCACATGATGTTCTCCGGCATCGAATTGCCACAACGTATGAAGCCGAAGCCGAAGGCAAAACCTCAGACGATATTGTAACTTCAATTTTAGATTTCGTTCCAGTCCCTTAGGAGTAATTTCATGATTCCCCAAGATCTACTTAAAAAGGTCCGGCGAATCGAACTTCGGACTTCACGATTGGTCGATGATGTACTCGCTGGCAGTTACCACTCTGCGTTCAAAGGACGCGGCATGGAATTTGAAGAAGTTCGCCAATATCAAATTGGTGATGACGTTAGATCTATTGATTGGAACGTCTCTGCAAGATTCGGAGAACCATTTGTCAAACTGTATCGAGAGGAACGAGAACTTACAGTCATGCTTGTTGTTGACGTTAGCGCTTCACAGCATTTCGGCACACATGAACAGTTCAAAGATGAACTAGTCGCAGAAATATGCGCGACTCTTTCTGTCTCTGCCATTCGCAACAACGACAAGGTAGGTTTAATTTGTTTCACCGATCGCATCGAGACGTACATCCCACCTAGAAAGGGTTCGAAACACGTCCTTCGTGTCATTCGAGAATTACTCGCCCTTAAACCAGAAGGTCGCGGGACTGATCTTGGCGAAGCACTTGAATTCCTTGGAAAAATTCAAAAGAAACGCTCAATTGTCTTTCTTGTTTCAGACATGCAAGATCGCAACTGGCAACGCCAACTTCAAATTGCAAACAGGCGACACGATGTTGTTGCAGTGAACATAGAAGATGCTGCAGAATCAACTTTGCCAAATGTAGGTCTCATACGCATCGAAGACCCAGAAAACGGAGCAACCCGCGTTATTGATTCTTCGAGCAAACGTGTACGTAAGGCATGGAAACAACTTGCAACTGAAAGAAATATCGCAGTCGAGCAAACACTCAGGCGATGTAAGGTTGATCAAATTAAGATCAAAACTGGAGAACCTTTCACAGGTGCATTACGTCAATTCTTCCGTAGACGAGAGGGGCGACGCACTGCATGAATTATTTACTCACTATTTTAATATCCATCTCACTTACTTCTACACAAAGCAGTGCCGAGACAGTTCGCATAGAACAAGATGGCGTTGTTTTATCCGTGTCCTACGATCCAGCGAAGTGCACCGTTGGTGACCTTATTGAACTTCAAATACATGCAATTACAGATGGCACAAAACAACTTACTCTTAATGAGGGCGAGGCATTCGGATCTTTCAACATAGTGGATACCCAACATGTCCTCGACATTCCAATTGCAACTGGCAGAGAATGGAATTGGTCCATGCAATTAGATACCTTTGATGCCTCCGCAACGGAAATTTCAGGGATTACACTGAACTGGACTGATCAAAATAGCGACATCGGTTCAATTACCATTAACCCACTTCCAATCGAAATCAAAAGCGTTGCTGGTGCTTCGCTTGATGAAATGACACTTCGTGATATCAAACCCCCGATACCGCTCTTTACAAAGAGTTGGTGGTCGTTTGGAGTGTTCACTGGGCTTGGGCTTTTCGCGTTGTTCCTTATCGCTAAACTCCTCCGAAAAAAACCTGCTCCTTTTTCTGCACACGCACAAGCAATGTTAGATTTGCAATCACTTAGAGAAGCAAGCCTCGATGTTATCCCCTTTTACACTGAACTTAGCAACATCGTTCGGAAATATTTGGAAGGCAGATTTGATATTAAAGCAACTGGGCAAACAACACGTGAGTTCCTCATTGCATCCAAAAACAATCCTCGTCTTGAGGGAAGCGATCGTCAAGCACTCTCTTCTTTTCTTGTCTCAGCTGATCTCGTAAAATTTGCACGTTTTGAACCATCACATGATGTTTGTGACAAAGCAATCACACAGGCAGAACAATTTGTTGCTGCAACTGTTCCATCAACTACTGAACAAGAAGTGGAGGCAGCAGCATGACATTCCAAAACCCCTCCGTTTGGCTCCTTCTTCTTATCGTCATACTTCCACTCTTGTGGTGGCGATGGCAAAAGCGTTCATATAAGACTGGCATAACCTATACGACACCAGTACAACTAGATCTTTTGCCTCATACATTTCGTTCTCGAACTGTTTGGATTCCTACAGTCATACGAACCTTAGCGATTTTACTATTGGTTGTTTGTATCGCTCGACCACAAAAACGTTTTGAAAAAACACAACAAGCCGCTGACGGTGTTGCTATCGAGCTCGTTGTAGATCGATCTTCAAGTATGAATGCCCATGACTTTACAATTGATGGGAGGGCCGTTGATAGACTCACTGCTGTACGCCGCGTTGCGGGCGACTTCATCAACGGCATGGGATCCTTAGATGGACGATCAGGGGATTTGATCGGGCTTGTCACGTTTGCGGGTTTTGCTGATAGTAACTGTCCAATGACATTTGATCACGACTTTCTTGTTTCTGATGTCTTACAGAGCATTGAAATTGTGCAAGAACGCGAAGAAGATGGCACAGCAATTGGTGACGCACTTGCGCTTGCCGTAGAACGTCTTTCATCACTCGATGAACGGGTGAAATCTGAATCAGGCGAAACCATTCAAAGCAAAATTATTATTCTCCTCACTGATGGCGAAAACAATCAAGGCGATATCGAACCTCAAACTGCTGCAGACATGGCAGCAGCTATGGACATCACCGTATACACGATCGGCGCTGGAACAAATGGCTGGGCTCCATACCCAACAACTGATGTGTTTGGCAGAACAGTCATGCGCAACCAGCCAGTAGTCATCGATGAAGAAACATTACAAGCAATTGCAACAACAACTGGAGGTAGATATTTCCGAGCAACAAACACCAAATCACTTGAAGAAATTTATGCTGCAATTGATGAAATGGAACGCACTGAAATTACACAACGTACGTATGTCAATCACGTAGATATGGCCGTACAAAGTGTACATCTTGCTGGCTTCACGATTCCTCCACTGTTGCTCGTTGCATTTGGGTTCATGCTCGCAGACGCTTTGCTTCGCTCCACGTTGTACAGGATTTTAGACTAATGGATATGCAATTCAATAACCCAAACAATGCAGTATTCTTCTGGGCTGTCGTATTGTTGGTCGCGATTCTAATCGTTGGTTATGTGAGACGTTCTATTCTCTTGCAGAGAATTGCGACAAACCGATTAATTCCACGATTAACAAAACAGAGTTCTACTCCGCGAAGAAAGTTTAGAATTGCAATGATCAGTACTGTTGCAGCTTTGCTTTGTTTATCTCTATTAGATCCACGCTGGGGCACGAAATATAAAGAAGTAGAACAACAAGGCATTGACACCTTTTTTGTTCTTGATGTTTCACGCTCGATGCTTGCCGAGGATGTTCGACCTAGCAGATTAGGAAGAGCCACCACTGCCATTGAAGATGTTCTCGATGTCATGGGAAGCGACCGCGCAGGACTCATCACTGTTGCAGGCGATGCAGCACTTACTGTTCCCCTCACGCTCGATTACGGTTCACTTCGGCTTGCACTTGATGACGTTTCTCCTCGAAGCGTCAATCGTGGCGGCACCATGATTGGAGATGGCATTCGACTTGCTACGAATAGTTTTACTGACGAAGTGCAAGATCACAAATCGATCGTTGTGCTTACTGACGGTGAAGATATGGGGAGTTTTCCAGTCGAAGCTGCGGCTGCTGCTGCAGATCTTGGAATTCACGTGTACACAGTTGGAATAGGAGATACCACTACAGGTGCTCGCATTCCAACAACTACATATGGACAACCTGCGTATATTTCCCATGAAGGCAAAGAAGTTTGGTCGATCATGAACCCAGAAGAGTTAACGAACATTGCAAATGCAGGAGGCGGCGCGTTTGTCCCTGCAGGAACATCTAATCTCGACCTTGCATCAATCTACGCAAAGCGTATTGCATCTGATTCTGGAAAAAGTTTTGACAGTGTAAAACTTGAACAATTCATCCCTAGGTTTCAGTGGTTTGCAATCCCAGCACTTTTCATTTTTCTTGGTGATGCGTGGATGAGTTTACGCCCACGACAAAATCATAGAAAAACTAAAAACTTGTTTGAGGTAACAACATGATCAGTACAACAGCTCTACTAACATGCGTACTCTCAATTGCCTCGCCGCAAGAAATGTTGCAATCAGCACAAACACACATTGCAGCAGAACAATGGGAAGATGCTGCAAATACACTTGACGCATATATTGCTTCCACGGAAAACCCGGCGCCATCGATCAATTATGATCGAGGAATTGCCTATTACCAACTCAAACAATACGATCAAGCGTCTAAAGCTTTTGAAGATGCAATGGCAAGTACAGACGATCCCACTCTCGCTTCATACTGTGCGTATAACTTTGGCAATGCGGTGTATCAAGCAACGATGCACGACTTAGAAGGTACAACAAATGATGATGCTCAAACAAAAGCGATCGCTGCTATTGAAACTGCAAAGGAGCAACTAAGCAATACCATCGATAGTTACCGTAGAGCAATTGCAAAGAACAAAGAAGATACTGATGCTCGAGCAAATGGTGAACTTGCTTGGAAAATGTTACAACAACTTGATGAAATGCAAGAAGAAATGGAGCAGCAACAAAAACAACAACAAGACGACCAAAATCAGGAACAACAGCAAGATGAAGAATCTGCACAGGAACAAGCAGACAATCAAAAAAACACTGAACAAGGTGATTCTGATAAAGAAAGTGAAGAGCAGCAGAAAGATGGTGAACAATCTGATTCACAAGATCAGAAAGATTCAGAAAATCAAAAAGGCGAAAAATCCGAAGACCAAAAAGAACAGGATTCTGAACCTTCAGATCAATCGGAAGATGGTCAGCAATCTGAAGATCAAAAGGAACAGGATTCTAAACCTACTGATCAACAGCAAGATGGTGATCAATCTGAAGATCAAAAAGAAGAACAGCAAGGCAATCAAACAAAGTCGAATGAACAAATGAATGAGGACAACTCCAAGGACGAAAACTCCTTTGACCAATCCCCTTCTCAAAAGGAATCCGATCCACAAAAAATCCCTAATGTTGAAGATGGTGATCTTGAAACAACCAATGAAGCTGGAAAGCAAGAGATTTTAAAACCAAATGACGCAAAAGAAGAAGGCGAAAGACTTTCTCGAAGTGAAGCGTCACGGTTATTGCAATTGATTCGTGATAAAGAACAACAACGCAGAAAATTACTTGCTGCAAGAAGGGCCGCACGCAGAGTTCCTGTTCAAAAGGATTGGTAAACAATATATGTATTTAGTACGATCAATCATATTTATTCTTCTATTTGCAACACATGCTTTTTCCCAGCAGGTTTCTATTCAAATGCCGAAACCCAATGGATATGTAGGCGTGCCAATGGAGCTCGTCGTTGTCTATGAAAACACACAATCTTCTGCGAAACCCACTGTTCCTGAAATTGAAGGTTTTAGTGTAGAACGATTGCCAAACGAGCAAACCTCTCAACATACAACCATCATCAATGGAAAAATGACCCAAACATCAACCCGTGCTTTTACCTTTCTTCTTACACCAAAAGAAGAAGGTGTTTTTACAATTCCTGCACTCACTTTCAGAATTGATGGCAAGGGGTTTCAATCAACCCCACGTATCATTACGATTAAACAGCCACCCACAGGTGGCGCGCTCAAAGTTAAAATCAGCGGAACAAATAGCGACGTATACCTAGGCCAACCCATTGATCTTACGCTCAAAGTTTTCATAGAGCAATTCACCGATCCTTCACTGAGAGTCACACTGAATGCAAGAGACATGGTTTCATTTTTGCGAGGCGATCTTGGCATTTTTAAAGATGCCCTCGATGAAGGAAATATCCAACTTCAAGAAGTTCAGGGTAAAACTGATGAAGGTATTTCAACAACTTTTTATGTCCTTACTATTCGTGCTACAACGTGGCCTGAAACTTCTGGACCGTTTAAAATGGATCCCGTTTCGGTTCTCATGAATTATCCCCTATCGCTTGCAAAAGATAGAGGGTTAGGTTTCTTTGGTGGCGAATCTCTCAAAGTTACTCAATCCCATCTCATCACAGCGCATGGAGAAATGCCAACGATCGAAGTCATTTCCCCTCCCTTAGAAGATCAACCATCTTGGTTTAGCGATGCAGTTGGGAATTATGATTTCCGATTGGTTGCAGATCCAACACACGTAAAGGTTGGCGAACCAATCACACTAACAATGCGAATTACTGACCGAACAATGGGACCGATCAACCTTGACTTTCTTTCTGCGCCACATCTTGATCGAGTCTCTGCACTTACTGAACATTTCCGCGTACCAGATACGCCACTTGGCGGAATCACAGAAGGACGAACTAAGACATTTACGCAATCGATCAGACCTCGGAGCGAAGAAGTAAAAGAAATCCCTCCCCTTCCTATGAGCAGTTATGATCCATTGAAAGGAACATATCAAACTGTATGGACAAAACCAATTCCAATTACAGTCGATGCTGTTGCGACTGTTTCTGCTAGTGACCTTATCGGTGATACATCTGTGGCTACCCCGACTACACTTACCGAAGTCGAAGGTGGCATTCTTGCGAATTACACTGGGAAAGATATTCTTACCTCTCAAAGAGTTTCATTTACTCCCCTTTTAATAACTGCAATTGCGGCTCCTCCTTGTATTTTTGCCTCAATTCTCTCCTTGATTATGTATAGAAAACACGCGAAAAAATCGCTTCTTACTAACAAGGGAAGAGTAAATCATGCAACCTCTTCTATTCGACGAGCAATAAAACTCCATGGAGAACAGCAAGTGCAAACTCTTTCGTCTGCATTGCGAGAATTACAAGAAGTAAAGTCAGGCAGCAACGTTGCTACTGACATTGATGCGCTCCTCTCTCGATGTGAAGCCATGCAGTTCGGTGGCTTCGAAGATGAAACTTTGGCAAAAGATGCTGAAACATTAGCGGAGGCAATACGATGAACCTATTAACAGTTCTCACGTTGTGCATTCTTTCTTCTGTGCAATTAACAAATGAACAACAGGTAGCTGTACTCAAAGAAGCGCAATCTGCGTATGACAACGGCGTCTCTTTACAAACTGCTGATCCGGTTGCTGCAAAAGAGTCGTTTCGACGCTCAGCCCAACGATTTCAAATTCTCGTTGACGATGGTGTAGAAAATGGCAAACTCTTGTACAACCTTGGCAATGCGAATGTGCAAGCTGGGCAGATTGGTGAAGCAATTGCAGCGTACCGAATTGCAAGTCGATACATCCCCTCAGATGGACGTCTTCGTGGCAACTTGGCACATACTCGATCACTCGTACATAACCCGTTTGAGAAAAATAAATCAAAAAGTTTATTGACTAGACTCACGTTTTGGCATGACTCACTCCCTACCGGCGCCCGCCTTGGTCTTGGAATGATTTGCTGGGTTGCCTTTTGGGGATTATTGAGCGTTCATATTTTTATATCAATTCCCGGCTTTAAAACAGCCTCGACTTTTCTTGGTTTTTTCGCAATTGTGCTTAGTGTGAGTGTTGGGGTAGACATCGTTGATCAAGATACAAAATATGGTGTCATTGCGACCGACGAAGTAATTGTTCGTAAGGGAAATGGAACAAATTACTCCCCCATGCTCAATGAACCCATCGGCGAAGGTGTCGAATTCGAAATCATCGAACAGCGGCCTGATTGGATTCATATTCTCTTGCCCAACGGCACCAAGGGATGGGTCGAAGAAGAGGCTGCTCTACACGTCTAAATCCAAAATAACCCGAGGGGCTGAGGGTGAAACGTCGGGTACAGAACCGGGCACGGAACTAGGAACATAGTCGGGTCAAAGTACGATACAAAAAACGACCCGCCAAAAATGGCGGGTCGCGTTCTTGCGTGAGGGGTCTCCTCTCTCTAGGCCTCCCTATTCCTTGCTTAGCAAGGACCCCACGCATTAATCAATAGTAGCAAATCATCTACACCAACAACACCATCTCCATCGAGATCAAAGAACATGTCATTGCTTCCCCATGCAGCTATGAATGATAATAAGTCGTCAACATCAACAACTCCAGAATCATCAAAATCGCCTTCGCATGCTGTTGGACATGCCGGATTTTCACTACCTGGGGTATCCGTTGCTTCTGGATCATAAGGATCATACGTTCCCATTGCAAAGTTGCCACAGGCACCGGTATAACGATATATATGCGATGGCGCATAGCCATCAGGTGTTGGTCCGATTTCTTCGTCCATTAAGTAGGTATGTTCGCCGCCATTTGGATCAGCGATGATTCGAACACCATCGACTGCGTCAGTCCATGGTTCAAAGTCGAGAACTCCATCATCGTCGATATCTAAGTCATCGCCGAGAGAACCATAAAAGTTCATAACAAGAGCGTGCGTTACGTTGTCATTATTTTCAAAGTTTAAGTTCATAATTGCATCCGTCACAACACCAAGCGTGTCAGCATCTTCTGCAAGCAACAATGTACCGTCAATGAGTGAATGTCCTGTGAGATCGGTTGCGTTTTCTACAACACCTGAACCACCTGAACCATCGCCAATCACGATATACCACAAACCATTGAGGGTGAGGTTTCCGTCACCTCGGATTTCTGCATATTCGTCATCATCAGCGCCTGGTTGATCTATACGCACTTCTTGCAACTGCACTTGGATGGATGGATACTCACACTCATCTGGCAAACCATTAGCGTTGTCATCGTGTAATGTGCCATCGGCAAGATCACAATCATCGGGTACACCGTTTTCGTTACAGTCATCAAAATCTTCACAAGCATCTGGAGTACCGTTGTTATTGCAATCAACATCGTCATCACAGACATCACCAATTCCATCGCCGTCGCAGTCCTCCTGCCCTGGATTAGAAATATCAGGGCAGTTGTCTTCATCATCTTCCCAACCATCACCATCCGTATCGCTTCCTGCAGCGTTGAGTACGACAATATCGCCAGCCATTCCCATGTTATCACAGTGCGGAATACAAAAGTATGGGATATTTGCTGATGCATTATCTGGAACAACCCATTCAAACGTTGTATTTGTATTATCTAGTAGAGCATCGAAAAGCCCATCAGGAATACAACCTGCTCCTGAAGTAACTGTATGTGATCCACTTGTCCATTCCCAAATAATAGTATCGCCCGTATTGACTTCTACTGTTGCGGGTGAGAAACCGTATCCATTCTGTTCAACATAAAAAGTTTCTGATGTATCACCACCTGGAATATAAGTTCCAATTGGTATCACACTTGCACACGTATCATTTGTTGAACAGCCATCGAGTGCATTTGTACCACTGTAATAAAAATCAGTGTCTGCAAAGCCACCTCCATTTGGAGGATCGCCATTTATTCGATATGCCCAACCATCCATGTATTCCCATGGCTGACCGGTTCCATCAGTGTTAATATCACCAAAAGTATCAAAGGCGACACCACTTTGAAATAGTTCAACCGCATCATCGCCGTTAATTGACATAGAACCAGTTACATAATTAGGAGCAAAACCAAAGTAATCAATAAAGGATGTGTCGTTACTTGAAACATAAATAAATGAACCAGCAGTTGCAGCCTCTGCT
Source organism: Phycisphaerae bacterium (assembly GCA_018656645.1). Classification (GTDB taxonomy): domain Bacteria; phylum Planctomycetota; class Phycisphaerae; order Phycisphaerales; family SM1A02. The sequence continues at coordinate 994 of JABHZL010000114.1, read as the reverse complement.
GGGAAAGTAAACTCCTCACCATCTGATCCACCTCCGTTGTTTGCTGAACCAAGTCCATACACACTAAGGTCTGGTATGTCGTTTATTACAAACAACTCTACGCCCTTAGGTGTACCACCACTGAGTGGGCCATCGTAAACAGCGGTAATCATAAGATCACCATTTGCTGGCACACTTAATGCTAAGGCAGCACAAACGATTCCCGCATTAAAAATCATATTCAATCGCATTTCTTTCTCCAATTTGTTTTGTGCGCCCTCGACCACATCTTCTCGAATTTCACTACCAATTACAAGAATAGATCAAATAGCACCCAATGCAAAGAGAAAATAGGCAATTTTGGGTTTTTTTAAGGGCAAATACCCCAAGCACCAATTAGGGCGAGTAAATCGGAGATGTCAACTATGCCATCTGGATACCCATTCTCACCAGATATATCAGCAACACTCTCTTGAGAACCCCACTCAGCAATGAGGAATAAAAGGTCTTCAATATCAACTTCACCATTATTGCCAAAAATATCACCAACACAAGCAGTAGAAGAGATTATCTCGACTCGCAAGGAGAGCATAGAAATATTTAAAAGCTCTCCAGGCAAATTCTCGTCAGATACTTCTATTGGCATAGACGAAGTGTACACATCTGGGCCTAGCCCATTTGTATCAATACTAAAAGTAACTAAAGAAGGCAATGATCCAACACTCGTTGTTGACATCCCTTCATACATAATAGGAAGAGTTGGAATAGAAACATTGTCAATCTCTAAAAGGGATTGTGAACCGTCATATCCATAGTTAAATATCCACACGTTGAATTCTTGTACCCCAGAATTTGTTTCAAATGAAACTTCATGTGTATACCAATCTAAATCAGAAGAGAAAGAAAACGAAGCATTCGCGTGTTCAATAACAGTACCACTAAGGTCAAAAATTTCTGGTGTCGCTTGTGTTTCAGGACTCGTCGATGTTAACGTAGCAGTAGCATTCCAATTCCC
>JABHZL010000113.1 GCA_018656645.1 Phycisphaerae bacterium | reverse complement strand
TGATTGCCCGTTCGATTGCGGCGCTTGCTTCGGGCGCAAGTTGAGATATGTCAATCGTTGGGACTGCTACCTCCTGTCTAGTATCTGTGCAACCAAAGAAGAGTAGTAAAATAATTGCAATGCAGGGAGTTCGCATAGTATTATTGTAAAGAAGAAACATGTAACGGTTCTCCGCATTCTGGGCATAACTTCTTATCAGTTCCAGTAAGGTCATATGCACATTTTCTGCAAGTAGGAGATTCGAACACGATTTTAAAACGCAAGTTGCATGTAGGACATGTACTTTTGCCCTGCGGGATGTGCAATGTTGTCTCGCACCTCGGGCAAATAGCATCGAGAGGTTGTGTAGAGTCGGAAATGTTCATGCTCATCTTTAATACTTGTGTAATAAAAACAGCAAGCAAAGAGGTGCCACCTAATATTGAAGATGCAATTGCCAGTCGAAGAAGCAGGTCAGAATTATTCCCTGTTAACTCGGTCCATGCATAAATAAAGCAGAGTGCAATAGCAAGCGCTGCAAGTGAAGTAGCAGTAGTTTCAACTTTCGGCATTGCATATACTTGTTTTCTAATAGTAAGTAGATTCCAGAGAGCAAGTGAGCAAGGGATCCAAGCAGTAACGAAGATGATCGCGAGAGGAGTCGCATGTAATTCCCAATCGTCGACTGTCGCGCCGTACCACTGCCACATCAAGCACGTAATCGTGAGTATAAGTAGTGAAGGAACTGAGGAAGGCCATCGAACTAGCAGAAGCGCGGCAACAGGTGAACACCAAGCTAAAGGAATAGCAATTGCTTCAATATAGTTATACGTGCCAATGCCACCTCGCCAGATATCAAAGATCCATAGAAGAATCAGTAGTATCCAGGACGAGATCAAAAATATGCCGGCACGTTTCCAACTCTTATGTGTGATCAATGCAGCGCCAAGTGAAATGGGTATGCCACAGAAAAATACAATGACTGCACTCAAAGCAAAGTGCTCGATCACGTTATTTCGAATAGAACTAATAGCGTCGAGCCAAATAGTGAAAAAGACAAGCGGCAAGACTATGCAGACGATGATTCCAATGCTTGTGCCAAGGGGCCGAGTCTTTGGGTTTTCCAATGCTCGAACTGCTGAGAGCATAAAGCCAGCACTAAAACCGGTAGTGATTGCAGTGCCAAGTAATCTCCAGAGGATGCTCGAGTTTGTTGGGACAAATACTGCAACAATTCCTGTTAAGGCTGCAAATGCGAGTGAATAGTAGAGAACACGAACAGCAATCAAACGATAGTTCATTTGCGGTATAGTAGTAGAAGTAACCTAATCAATGCAGATAGATAAATCGTCAATTTGGCCTGGATCAAGTTGGAACCAGCCATCACCGTAATTTGTAGAGGAAGTGCCATCTCCATTGGGTGAGCACATCCAGAGGAACCAACAATCTAAGCCATCGCTATTCGATTGCACTGATATATGATCAAAAGCAGTCGTTGGAAAGTTGAAATCATATTGAATAAGTTCGTAGACACCAGCAAAGAGTTCTCCTGTGGGTGTGCGAACTGGTGTAATCGTTGCTTGTTGATCAACTACTGCACCTGGCAAACCTGTGCCATCATCCTCGAACGTTGTTACCTTGAAAGAGGATAAGTTATTACACGTTTGCCATCCACCCACATTGATTGCTTCGAAGCCCCATACCGTAAATGAATTCATCGCATCTACTTGTACATTTGCAGCAGACTCAAAGTAGTAACCATTGGTTGGGTCATCAGCAGATGTTCGAACTCTCCAAAGCGGATCTCCGCTTGTGAATGGACTTTGGCTCACCGTTGCATCTGGGCATAGTGGTTCTTCGCACACAATATCTACGCAAAACGTATCTGTGATCCAAGAACCCATAAGTGCTTGGCAATCCGTTTCGCTCATTTCGCCAACACATTCTCCAAGTACACAGCACCCACCAAGTGTATCGACACCAGCTGGAAGTATTGAAATGGTTCCTGTGCCAGTAGCAGCTTTCCATCCACCTACGCGTAAGTAGTACGTTTCACCTGAAATTACATCGTACTCAAGTGATGAATAGAATGGTTGGCATCCAGTTTCAGCCGTGCCATCGCCGTTACATGCAACTTGGCTTTGAGCATCTGAACAGTTGCCTTGATACAGAACGATTGATGTGTCGTAACTTTCTGGGTCGCATGTGCTAAATCGGTACGTAGCATCATTAGGTGCGAGGAAGGAATACCAAATGTCTGGGCTGCAAATCCATTCACCGAAGTCATTGAATCCGCACCAATTAAGGTTGAGGCAATCTTGATCATCAGTTTGAAGTGCGCTTGCTGTAGCGAGTGTTGTGTCAAATGGTGTTTGTCCAAGAAATAGTTCTTCTGCAGTAGAACAATGATCGTTGGCAGGTGGTTCAGGTTCTAGACAAAGATCTGGTGTGTCGCACGTTTCTCCAACTATGAAGGTTCCACCCAACGCTAAGCACGTAGCAGAATCCCACTCAGTTACGCAATCTCCAAAGAAGCAACATACTCCGTCACCTGTAGGAGGCGGCGTAATTGTCAACGTGCCAATACCGACATGTTCTCCATTCCAAGAGCCAATTCGAATGAAATAGGACTCGCCAATCGTTACGTTATATTCAATTGAAGAGAAAAATACTTGACATCCTGTTTCGTCAAGGTCACTGTCGCCGTTACAGCGGACTTGGTCACTCGGATAACAACCACCTGCATACAAGGCAATAGAGGTGTCGTAGGAGTCGGAGTCGCACGTCGAAAAGGTGGTTGGGCCAGCTGAAGTTGCAACGTACAAGTACCATCCATCGCTTGAGTTATTCCATTCAAAATTTGAGGAGAAACAATTCCAACTCCATCCATTGTCATTCCCAAAATCAGAAGGCTCTGGTTCACTTGGAGTCATCATAGATGTATCAAATGGATTTGCCCCTTCGTATACTTGTACAGGATCATCACATTCATCGCCGGCAAGCATGCAGATAACCGTTTCGCAGAGAGAGTCATTACCTCGATAGACGCCACCTACATTTTCGCAATCCCAAGTAGTCATGTTATCAGTACACTCTGTTTCACTGAGGCAACAGGCACCTATGCCGCAATCTTCAAAAAGGCATAAAGAATCTTCACCAAGAAAAAGTCCGCCCTGTGTTTGACAATCATCCTCTCGCATTTCATCAGTGCAAACGCCTGTGTTAAAACAACAGGCGCCGGTTGGTGTGCAATCGTACACCCATGCCCACTCGCCAATAATTCTAAGGAGATCATTTACATCTACACAACAGTCGCCAGCAGGAGCAGGGCTGATATCACCAACAGGGCGATATGAACCATCGCCACATTCACCCCAGTGATCAATAATGCTAAGGAGGTCATTTACTGTAATGATGCCATCTCCATCGAGGTCAGTTGCACAGGAAGAAAGGTCATCTAGGCACGGATCAATTGGAACTGAATTACTTAATCGATATGCTAATTCAAAAGGTATTTCGCCTTCTGTTCCAGATCCAAATCCATTTGCTGGATTCGCCCAGTATGCAGAAATATCATCGCCGATGAGAGATTCCCCGATACCAACTTGTCCATAATTTGGAAATTGATTTGCACAAATAACACCAAAGTAATACTCGCCTGTCTCGATCGTAAAATCAGTCTCAATGGAAACAAGAAAACCTCCGCCTTGCCATTGGGGTACGGTAGTTGCGTTTGCGGGGTCGACATCAATAGAAAGCACATCACCTACTAGCGTTGATCCAGCAGCTTCAGGAGAGGAATAAAAATTGAGTTGATAATTTGTCACCGAACTGGGGTCAATAAATCCGACCCAGCCTCTGAGAATCACATCTACGGTATTGATAGTCGCTGTATTGCCAATCGTAATATTCTCAGCTGCAACAATATTATAAAGGCCAAAAGGGGGAGAAAATTCTTGACTTAGATATCCCTGACTCCCAACTCCGCTGCCATCCATAGGACCGATTTGGTCAAAAAATGGTTCAGCAAGGGTCGTATGTGCAGCGATGAGTAGCCCGAGAATTGCGGAATAAAAGTTCATATAAGGATCTCCTGCTCTTAGTGTAGTCAACTCACTATATGGTTCAACAAAAACATCCCTTTTTTTGGAAAAATATACAATTACCATGAGATCGCGACATTCCAAAGAACAGCCCCCCGATTCAAAGAATCGGGGGGCTGCGTGGAATCTCAATAAAGAGATTACTGTTTAGACACTTGAGGTTTAGTCAAGTTGTACCCAGTAGTCTACAAGACCACTAGCGCATGTCCAAGCAGTGTTCCAATCATTAGGACCTACAAGGATGCTGTAATCACCAGCTGGTAGAGCTAGGAATTCAGCAGAACCTTCAGTTCCACCTGGAATCATGTATGCAGCAACGAAGGAACCTAAGACGTTGTCAACAACGCCGAAGAGTAGATCTTCGCCAGAAGTACCAGCGGAGATTGTAAAATCACCACCAGCGTTCAATGTTGCATTTGTGAACCAGTCAAGGTCACGGTAAGTGCCACCAGTTGGACCGTCAATAAAGACGGAAGCTGTACCACATACTGGAACACCAAGCGTAATTGCTTGGAACTCAGTACCAGTAGGACCATTGAGACCAGCGTTGCAGTCAAGTGATGAATCATCACCGTCCATAGCGCAATCGTCACAATCAGCTTCAGCACCAGCTGGGCAACCTGCGTAGCAAGCAGCGTCAGCACACATGCTACCGTTGAGCCAAACACCACCAGCTGCATCGCAGTCGGCAGAATTCAATTCAGAACAATTACCTTGAACACAGCAAGCTGCGATAACATCGCCACCTGTGCATGTAATTGTAATTGTTCCTGCACCTGTGGTACCATTCCAACCACCCATACGTACGTAGTAGGTTGTACCAGCAGTTACTGGCCAATCATAGATTGCCGAGTAATAGGCTTGGCAACCATCTTCGCCGCCTGTGTCACCGTTGCAGGAGACTTGGTTGTCACATGTACCCTCATAGAGAGCCATGGAGGTGTCATATGATGCAGCGTCACAAGCACTGAAAGAAGCAGAGCCGTCACATGTTGCAGTCCAAGCGTACCAACCGTCAGGTGAGTCACCCCAGTCAAGGAATTCACCTGCACATAGCGTGTCATCTGGGATTGGATAAGTTGGAGTCATCATAGATGTATCAAATGGATTTGCACCATCGAAGATTTCGATAGCAGTAGCACATTCATCACCAGCACCAGCAGCACAAGGATCGTCAGCACAAACTGTAGCATCACCAGCGAATGAACCGCCGAATGCCACACAGTCAGCAGCATCCATACCATCGATGCAGGAGCCATCTGTCATACAGCAGGCACCAGTACCAGTTTGTGGAGGTGTGATTGTCAATGTACCAGGACCAGCGCCAGAACCCTGATAAGCACCCATTCGTACGTAGTAAGTAGTACCTGCTACGCAATCGTAATCGATTTCAGAATAGTAAGGTTGGCAACCAGTACCGTCGTTAGCGACGCTATCACCATTACATGCTACTTGGTTATCACAAGTGCCTTCATAAAGAACCATTGATGTGTCATAAGAAGCAGCATCGCAAGTTGTGAAGTTAGTCATGCCACCAGTTGCTACATAGGAGTACCAACCGTCTTGGCTTGCGCCCCAGTCAAGGAATGTGCCATCGCACATCATTTCATCAACAGGATCGCCACCAGTAGTCATGTTAGTAGTATCAAATGCGTTTGCACCATCGAATACTTCAATAGCTACATCACATTCGTCACCAGGTTCTACAGCAGCACAATCAGTTCCAGCAGATGAAGTACCGTCGCCTTTATATGTACCACCAAGAGCATTACATGCATCTTCAGTAAGATCAGCACATGTTGCGGAGTCGATACAGCAAGCAGCTGCAACGCAAGCACCGTCAGCACATGTCGAATCATCGCCGAAGTATGTGCCGCCGTTAGCAGCACAGTTCGCAGGAGTGTCTACCGAGCATGAACCGTCGACTAAGCAGCAGCCACCTTCGATAACACATTC
>JABHZL010000074.1 GCA_018656645.1 Phycisphaerae bacterium | reverse complement strand
TTTTCTACCTTTTCTGTTCTCCACCCAAATTTCCCAGCCAATACAAGACGCGTCTTTTGTGCTCGGTCAGAATGTTGATCCAAAAATAAATCAAATGCTGCAATAGCACTTTCAAGATTTTTGCGAGGCTCAATTGTTCCAAGACATAAAATCATATCCTCCCAGTCAGAAAGCTTGTCTTTTATAATTGTTGGAATATGCTCTGGCGGCTCAACTCCTTCATGCACAACTTCTATTTTGTTTAATGCAAATGGAAAAAGTGCCTGAATTTGTGATTTTGTAAATTCAGAAACAGCAATAATTTTTTCGCCGCGCATCATTACACTCGAATATTTTCCAACTGTGTATGGTCCATGCACTGTTGTCACTAATTTTGGGCGATCATTTTGTGGCAATTTCTTCCAAGCGAGATACCCGATCCATGCTGGAAGTCGAGAACGAAGATGCAAAATGTCAGGTTTTGTCTCTCTTAAAAATTTTCTTACTTTTCTGATATAACGAAGTGTTGAAAGCGATTTCTTTCCAACCTCCCAGTTGATATGCTCGCTGCCCTCTTCCTTCAACTGCGCAACCATCCGACCTCCTCCAGAAATCACGATTGAGCGGTGCCCGTGATTGACGAGATATTTCCCTATTTCAAGTGTCCCTCGCTCAACACCACCACTTTCTAATTCTGGCAGCATTTGTACGACTGTTAATGTTTTTGTCATAACAAGTGCTCCAAAATAAAATCTGCTACTCTAGAAGACTCATTAAAAAAACGTGGAGTTTGTTTTTTTGTTGGATCTTGTTTCCATTTTTCAAATGTAATTATTGAATCATTTTTGAGTAACGCCTCTAATCCTCTTCTCACCCTCGACTCTCTCATTGTTGGTTCAAGTGAGAATATTTTAGTTGTTGCTCCAGAGGATAAAGATTCATAGATCATCGAAACACTATCGGGTGTCACCCACACTTGCCCTGAAGATGCAAATTTTGCTTGCATCCATTTTTGATCTGTCTCTTCAACTGGGACGATTTCAACAGGGGCTTCCTTTACATATTGTAAAAAACTTTCTGGGGTTCTCCGCGAAGTTGTGAGAGTCCACTGCAGTTGTGGATCATGCTCAGCAATGTGCAAAATTTGATTTGCAATGCGTGCATCGTCCCAGACAAAATGTGATGATTCACCGCCGATGAGCATGAAGCCTTTGTGTTGATCTTTGTTTTCTATAAATTGCACTGGGTTAAGTACACCAACAGATTCGATTACTTGTTCATTTAGGGAAACCTTGTCGTGTTCCGGCGTAACAATAAGATCAAATAATTTGAATGGGATTGACGGCCGCATGAGGACTATAGATTTACCACCACACTGTGATTTCGCAACCACCATCGGAATATGCGTTGCCCTGCCAGCTCCAATAATCAAGTCAGGTTTCTCAGAAGGGAAGTCGGAGATTTTTCTTCGAAACAACGCCAGAAGTAGAAGTTTTGGAGAACTTGGCAAGGAAGCTATTGGTACGTCTATCACCCTACTATCTCGTTTCAATCCCAACGCTGCAACAAGACCACTTGTTTGGTTCTCATGCCCGAGTTTGCCGTCTGTAAATCTCCAAATGATCATAGTTTGTTCCATCTGGTGTGAGGTGCAGTATAGCCAGAGAAGAAGGCATCGAACCTCTTTCGAGGGTATCATTGGCGATTGGAAGAAAATACGGGCTGTAGCGCAGCTTGGTTAGCGCGCCTGACTGGGGGTCAGGAGGTCGGAGGTTCAAATCCTCTCAGCCCGATTAAATAACCCCTTGCTAAGCAAGGGGTTATTTAATCGGTACTTGCGATCGAATGGTCAAATCCTCTCTACAGACAACACCTACCACTACTTTATTTCTGATCTCGCTGAATGCGAATTTCTTCAATTGGTACAAGTTTGCCAAAATCCATGCCATCGCATGGAGTATCAACTTTCGCTCTTGCCCAAGCCTCGGGAGATCGCAAATTTTCTTTCCAGAATGGCCACGTTCGACACTGTAATGGTCTGCTCCGATACAACTTACACCCCGGCTTCTCACCTGTACGATCAAGAAATACGCAATCAAATTTTCCATCGATTTTATATTCACGAAGCGACCAGCGGCTTCCGATCTTATGGGCAAATCGTTTGTAAAACGCCTCGACTGCAACCCCCAACTGCTTCGCCATCGCCCTACCCTCCCCATCATTGAACCAAACAGCCCCCTCTGGGCCTGTACAGCAATTACCGCTCTGCTGACAAGAGAAACAAAGCCCTTTTTCATACCACTCACGCATGTGCGGTATCGTATACCATCAAGCAGACCAGTAAACACTCCCATAAGGAATAGGAACCTACCATGGAATTTGCAACCAACGACGTCATCAACGCTATCAACGGAATTTTCTTTCACGACTACGTTGTGTACGCCCTACTCGCAACAGGTGTGCTCTTCACTCTTTGGACTTGTTTTGGTCAATACAGAGCACTCACACATGGCGTTCAAGTCACAAGAGGCACATTCGATAAAGAAGATGACCCCGGCGCAATCAGTCACTTCCAAGCATTATCCGCTGCACTTTCCGCAACCATCGGCCTAGGTAACATCGCAGGCGTTGCACTCGCGATCGCCCTTGGTGGACCAGGTGCAGTCTTTTGGATGTGGGTCATTGGACTTCTTGGTATGGCACTCAAAATGACTGAGGTGACGCAATCAATGCTCAGCCGCGACTTGTCTGACCCAGAAAATCCACACGGTGGTCCAATGTACGTTGTCGACAGTTTGTTTAAAAAAGCTGGCGGTCGATTCGGCGCAACGATCGGTGGCATCTTCTGCTTCACGCTCGTTTTATCAGCAATTACTGGTGGAAACATGTTCCAAGCATGGAACGTGGCTGCAGTCACAACGCAATACTTTGATGTTCCTGGTGTTTCCGAAATGGCAAAAACGGATGGTTTCAATCCAGAAACTTTTGCAATTGGCATTCTCCTCGCCTTCATCGTTGGCAGCGTTACCATCGGTGGAATTAAACGAATCGGCTCTGTCGCTGGAAAACTTGTACCCTTTATGTGCGGGCTGTACCTCATTGCAGGAATCATCGTATTGCTTATGAACTTTGCAGTCATCCCTGAAATCATTATGGAAATTTTCAAGTACGGGCTAGGTTTCGGGAATGCTTCAGCAGGTGGCGCATTTATCGGTGGCACATTTGGCTACGCAATGATGTGGGGAATCAAACGGGCACTGTTCTCGTCTGAAGCTGGGCAAGGCTCGGCGCCTGTTGCACATGCTGCTGCAAAATGTGAAGAACCTGTCCGCGAAGGCGTTGTTGCTGGTCTTGGTCCATTTGTTGACACGCTCGTCGTGTGCACTGTGACAGCGCTCATCATCCTCGCAACCGGCGCATGGAACCGTGGACCCGAAGCAACATTCGCTGACGATTCGGGCGTCTCACTAACACTCGATGGTGAAAATTGGAACCTATCGACACCAGTTCTTCCTCATAAAAATGAAGAAGCGAAAACAATAAACCGCGTTTCCGACGAAGAGACGGGGTGGTCGCTCAACGACTCTGTCTTCATGATGTTTAATGCTGGAGAAAATGAAGATTCGGGCAACACTCTACACAGGGTTTCTGGCACTATTATCAAAAATGAAAATGGTGACCTTGCAGTTGACTGGGATTCGATCACTGTCAAAGAAAACGAAAATGGCGAAACAGTTTCGCCGACTCTCAACAGTAATGGCGTATGGGCAAACTATCCCGGCGCGAGTTTAACTGCACATGCATTCGACCGTACCATTCCCGGATTAGGAAAATGGCTTGTGGTTATTGCATGCTGGCTCTTCGCGATCTCAACTATGATTTCGTGGAGCTATTACGGTGAACAAGGTGTCGTTTACGTTTTTGGTAAGGAAGGCATTGTTTCTACATTCGCCGTCACTCTCTATAGAATTATATACACGGCACTTGTTGCTGTTTCAACGATTGGCTTTATCACAACCGACGCTGAACTAGACATGTGGACAACACTTGGATTGGGAGCAATGCTTGTTGTAAACATTCCAATCATGTGGATCTATGGGCCAAAAGCAATGAAAGCGTATCACGAATATATTGGCAAACTTAAACGCGGTGAATTTGATTCTTAAAGGTGGAAATCAATATGGGTAATGCAATCGTCAGTGGAATAATTAGTGCAATTATTTGTTTAATTGGAGCGTGGCTTCTGTTTGGTATGTTTGAACTCCCGCTCGTAATGGCCAATGTATATATTGGTGTTGGCATTGGGGGATTCTTCAGTTCATTCTTTGCAGTCGTTTTCTCTGGAAAATGCTGCAACAAGAGTTAACTGTTGCTGGCAAATGACAGGATGATCTCAGCTGCTTCTCTGCTGGGATCGTGCGTGGCATAGATCGCTGCTTCTTTTTGAAGTTGGGATCGCATTTCTTCCATTTCCTCTTCGTCACTCAGAAGTTCCGCTGCAAGTTCTCCAATTTGCATTGCGATGTTTCCACATGGAATAAACTCGGGAACAATATGTTTTCCTGCAATAAGATTTGGCAGCAATCGAAATGGCGTGGTCAGTACTATCTTCGCAGCAAGCATCGAGAGTAAGTTCGTTTTATACATGCCAATCATCGGCGTAGCATGACGCATCACATGCAAAGAAACTGTTCCTGAAACATTCAATGCAAAATCTGCCCATTCGAGCACACTTGGTAATTTGTCTGGAACAATGCGCAAACCCTGAGCATACGGTTCCACGCGTGCAACATCTTCTCCTCGACATGCAATCACTGCTTTAGCCCTAGGAAATTCAGTGCAAATACACTGCAAAATAGTATGTTGCATAGGCAAGTTTTTTGTAATCTCGCTTTTACGTGATCCTGGAAGTAAGACAATTTTTGGATCACCAGCAGGTAAATCTATCTCCGCGAATTCATGCTTTCGCATTGCAGGGTGACCAATAAACGTTGCAGGCATTCCTCTTGAAGCAAACCAATCGGATTCAAAAGGAAGCAAACACATCACGTGGTCACTGAGCCGTTTCATTTTATGAATTCGCCAAGGCGCCCACGCCCAGAGTTGGGGCGCGGCTAAGTGTACAACTTTACAACCATATTTTTTCGCGACCTTACAAACAGGCCAATTTGCTGCCGGCGAATCAACGGCAACAACAACATCTGGTCGATGTTCATCGATCCACTTGGCAACCATGTCAACAAGTCCTTTAATCCGTCTAATCTCTGAAATAGCGCCTAAGCCCATCTTCGCATCATGGGTCGTTTCTGCGAGCAATTCCACATTCGCATGTTTCATTTCAGTGCCACCAAGACCAAAGAGTTGGGCTTCAGGATCCATCTCCCTAATACCAACAGCAGCCATAGCGCCAAGTGAATCTCCGCTTGGTTCGAATGCTGTCATTAGTATTTTTTTTGTGGTATCAGAACGCATATGCTTGGCTCTTATGATGGCTAAGGTAGATACAATACTCTAATGCTTAAAAGAACATGCACATGTGGTGACTCCCGAAAGGATCAAGCGGGGAATACGGTCATACTTAGCGGATGGGTAAACACCTACCGAGATCAAGGTAAAAGCTTAGTTTTTATCGACTTGCGAGATCGATATGGCATGACACAGGTCGTCTTTGATGGTGAAGATTCACCTGCAGATGTCATGGAATTGGGATCTTCTCTTCGGCGAGAAGATGTCGTCTCTGTCGAAGGCATCATTCGTGTTCGTGATGGCAAACCGAATGCAAAACTTGCAACTGGCGAAATTGAACTTGTTGCTCAAAAAATTGAAGTAATCAACCGAACAGCAAAATTACCAATTCTCCCTGATGACCACGACGCTGATGGCATCGGAGAAGAACACCGTTTGCGACACCGTTACATTGATCTTCGCCGGCCGAGAATGCAGAAAATTCTCGCATTACGTCATAAGATCACACAATTCACGCGAAACTTTTTTGCTGACAATGGGTTTCTTGAAATCGAAACACCCCTACTCATTACGCCCACACCTGAAGGTGCTCGAGACTTTATTGTGCCATCTAGGCATCAAGCAGGACATTGGTATGCGCTGCCACAAAGCCCTCAAATTTTCAAACAAATTTTGATGGTTGCTGGTTGTGACAAATACATGCAAATTTGTAAATGTTTGCGTGATGAAGATCCACGTGCTGATAGGCAAGCAGAGTTTACGCAGATCGACCTTGAAATGAGTTTTGTTGAGCAAGATGACGTTCTCAAAATCATGGGCGAATTCGCTATATCTCTATACAAGGAAGTTGGCGGTATTGACCTTGGTGAACTCCCACAAATGTCGTGGAAAGATGCAATGGACAATTATGGCTCCGATCGTCCTGACATTCGTTTTGATTTACAACTCGCCGATGTCACTGAGATTGCAAGCAAAACCGAATTCAAAGTGTTTACTGAAGCATGTAATTCCGGCGGCTCAGTAAAAGCAATGCGAGTTCCCGGTGGCGCTGAAAAACTAACACGTAAAAAAACCGATGGTTTTGCAGAAATTGCAAAAACGTATGGAGCAGGTGGATTGCCTGTTGTGAAATATCAAGGCGGCGAGTTTGCAACGGGTGTTGCAAAATTTGTTGAACCAATAAAAAATGAACTTGTTGAAGCACTCGGTCTTGTTGATGGCGACCTCGTGATGTTTGGCGTTGGCTCGTACCGCGTTGCGTGCACTTCTCTTGGCGAAGTTCGACTTGCTGTTGCAAAAGAATTAGACCTAATTCCTGAAGGCATGTTCCGCGGACTTTGGGTGATTGACTTCCCAATGTTTGATTGGAACGAAGACGCTGAGCGTTGGGTTAGCGAACACCATCCATTTACCGCCCCATTAGCATCGCACCTCGACACGCTTGAATCTGACCCTGGCAATTGCCTATCTTCAGGGTATGACCTGGTCATTAACGGCGCTGAAGTTGGTGGTGGATCTATTCGTATTCACAACCCAGAAGTTCAATCAAAGGTATTTGGCTTGCTCGGTTTGTCTCAAGAAGAAGCAGAAAACAAATTTGGATTCTTACTCAACGCATTACGTTTTGGCGCTCCGCCCCATGGCGGCGTAGCGTTCGGTTTAGACCGTTTGGTGATGATGATGATCGGCACTACCAACATACGCGACGTCATCGCATTTCCCAAAACGCAAACAGGCGCTGATCTTATGTGTGAAGCGCCCGGCGCAGCTGACCCTGCGCAACTTGAAGAACTCGGCATCATCATGCGCGAGCCTGTCGATTCCACAGAGCAAGCGTAAGAACAGCAAATAACTTGTGTTCATAATTGCCTTTCCCTGAACGATGATCACGCAACATCATCGAGACGACTTTCGTATCAATATTTAGTCCCGCAAAAGGATCACTTGAAAGGAGTACATCATTAGCAAGTTGTCCAAGGCTGCTTTGTTCACTCCTAAGTAATTGAGCAAGCGGGAGTGCGAATCCCATCTTGGGACGATCAACGACATGATTTGGCAAATATTTTTTCGCAATTGAACGTAACACACCTTTTCTTCCACTAGCAAGTAATCTCCGCGTTGTTAATGTTGAAACTGCATTTCGTACACGCATCGATAACAATGGTGAACGCACTTCTAAAGCAACTGCCATGGAAGCGGTGTCAACTTTTCGAAGCAGATCACCTGCAAGATAATGTTCAATATCAAATTGTTGTAATCGTTGCAACGGTGAACCAATTGTTTCAGGTGTCACGGCAGAAGTAAACGGTTCGCCAGTCAACGTCTCTATTTCCTTTCTTGAAAAAATTGACTCGACCGATGCAACATCACAAAGTTGCCAATCTCTAGCTGCGTTCGCCATCCTCCCAAGTTTTTC
>JABHZL010000112.1 GCA_018656645.1 Phycisphaerae bacterium | reverse complement strand
GTTTGGGATGCAACTGACCTTGACTATATTATTGACGATTCACGGTATGTCATGCTTGTCGATCGAAGCGAAGTCAATTCGCCTCAAGACAAACCCAAGATTTTGTACTTCGAAAAATTGCCTAACTAGACCTTAGAAAAAGAAAACGTTTTTATGCTCGTCCCGCCACGCTCATCCGCAAAATGACTGGTGGGGCGAGTTTTTTATGAAGAAAGATGTAAAAGTTCTACTTCTTCGCCTTTCTTGTATGATTCATGAATGGCAGAACAGCTACCAGTACATATAGCAATCATCATGGATGGGAACGGCCGTTGGGCAGAAGGGCGTGGCTTGCCACGAAGTGCTGGGCACGAGGCTGGCGCGCTTTCAGTGAAGAAAGTAGTTGAGCGATGCGGTGAACTTGGTGTCCAATACTTGACGCTGTACTCTTTCTCAACAGAGAATTGGGGTCGTCCACAAGAAGAAATAGATGCGTTGATGGGACTGCTTGTTCAGAAACTTTCCACAGAGGTTCCTGAGTTAATCGAAAAGGGGGTTTCGTTGCGTCATCTTGGACGGCGTGATCGTTTCGCTCCAGAAGTATTGCAGGCTCTTGATGAAGCAATCAAAGCAACTGCAAGTGGTACACGTCTTACGCTTTATCTCGCTCTTGATTATTCAGGACGAAGTGAATTGCTGCAAGCAATTGGTCGTCTCGTACAAGATGGTGTGGAAGCGACCTCTGAAAACCTAGAGCAACGTTTGTTTACTCGTGGTGTGCCAGACCCGGACCTTCTCATTCGAACTGCAGGTGAAATGCGAATATCGAATTTTCTTCTTTGGCAGATCGCGTACAGCGAGATTTACGTCTCGGAACAATGCTGGCCGGATTTCGACAGTGAATCCTTGGATGTTGCGATCGCAGAATACACAAACCGAGAACGAACATTTGGCAAAATTAAATAAATTAACTACGAGGTAGTTTATTTAGATGACAGTTTGGGATCGCTTTGGACCAACACTTACGATAGAAATTGGTAATTCTAGGAAGCGTGAGATGCGGTCGAGGTATGCCTTTGCGTTTGCAGGTAAATCGTCTGGTGAAGTGATATCGTCAATTTCTTCAGACCAACCCGCCATAGATTCAAAAATAGGTTTAGCAGCCGCAAGTCTGCGAGCATCAGGGATAAATCGATCGCTCGTTGTTCCATCAGGCAATGCATAGCCCACGCACAGTTTAATCTCATCAAAACCACTAAGGACATCTAAGAGCATGCAGGCAATTGAAGTTGTTCCGCAAATCATCGCAGAGTATTTGACTGCAACAAGATCGATCCACCCACATCTCCGGGGGCGCCCAGTCGTTGTGCCGTATTCATTTCCTTTTTCGCGAATTTGGTCGCCAATCTCTCCGAGTTCTTCACTTGGGAATGGCCCCGCGCCAACTCTTGTTGAATATGCCTTCATGATGCCAACGACATCATTGACATACTTGCCTGGTAATCCTGTGCCCGCGTGAATACCAAGAGCTGAGCAGTTTGAACTTGTGACAAAAGGAAATGTGCCATGGTCAATGTCAAGAAGGCACGCGTTCGCTCCCTCAAAGAGTAACGATTTTCCTTCAGTGACACAATCGTGTAATTCATACACAGTGTCAATAATATGCGACGCTAATTGTGTGCCGTATTCTGCGTATTCATCGGCAAGTGCAAGTGGGTCAAGTGGGGGGGCGTCTACTCCAAGAGCAGTTAATTCTGCACAGCGAATTGAACAAGTTGTTTTTAGTTTATCTAATAGGACATCATGATCAAGCAAATCGCCCATCCGGATGGCAGTTGCACGATGTACTTTGTCAGCATATGCAGGACCAATCCCTCGTTTTGTAGTACCTATAGATTGATCATCTTTGCCAGCGGCTTGAGAAAGTTTTCGTTCAAGTGCCGCGTCATGTTCTTTGTGATAAGGCATTACGACATGCGCGCGATCAGAAACTTTTAAATTGTCACCAACTTCAATAGATCGTTCGCGGAGCGTGTCAATTTCCTTAATCAGTTGCACAGGATCAACAACGACACCGTTTCCAATGACACACAGTTTGTCTTGATAGAGAATGCCAGATGGGATTAAGTGTAGCGCGTATCTTTCATCCCCCACAACGACGGTATGTCCTGCGTTTGCACCACCGTTATATCGCACGATGACATCATGCTTTGCGGTAAGCAAATCGACTATTTTCCCTTTGCCTTCATCTCCCCACTGAAGACCAACGATAGCGGTATTTTTGTGTGCACTCATTGTGCTCATTCTAGCATTGGGCATCAAAGCCTGCGAATGATCGTTTCGTCATCTTTGACGGAAATAGTGAATTCCACTGGTCCAATCTTGACAATATCTTCATGGATCAAATCTACCGAATTGACAGTGTTCCCATTATGAAAAGTCTGAGCATCTGGGTCTCGGTTGAGGAGTTGAATCAAGCCATCGCGAACTTTGATTTCACAGTGAAGTGGAGCTACAGAAGGCAGGGCAACGTGAAGGTCACAGTTTCTACGGCGACCTATCGTAGTCCTATCCTTTGTCAATTCAAAAGAGCGACTTGTTCCGTCTTGATTCGTAATGGTGAGTTCAATGCTCATAAGTTTCTCGTAGAAGTCCCTAGAATGCCATTCGTGGAAAAAACTCCAGACACAACTTCTAATCCCCTTACCCAGTTTATCAACAATCTAGGTGCGTCTCAAGGAAGAAATACAATAAATGCTGAGGATTGCCTCGCTCAAGCCTCAGAGGTATCAGGACTCTATATTCATATTCCATTTTGCTTCCATAAATGCCATTATTGTGATTTTTACAGCATTGTTGGTGATGAGAATCAACAGACCAAATTTGTTGAACGGCTAGTTTCAGAGTTCGCCGCAGTTGCCCCTTACATAACGCAGCCTATCGAAACAATTTTTATTGGTGGTGGCACTCCAACACTCATAGAGCAGAACTTGCTCTCAAAGATGCTTGGTGCAATTGCGACACATTTTACGTTGGCACAAGATTACGAGTGGACAATTGAAGCGAATCCAGAAACATTGACTCCGGATGTTTCCACTCGCCTTGCAGAAGGGGGAATTAACAGGGTCAGTATTGGTGCGCAGTCCTTTGATATCGACTGTCTCAAAACGCTTGAACGATGGCACACTCCAGGCAGCGTTGCAAAAAGTATGCAACACG
This sequence comes from Phycisphaerae bacterium, assembly GCA_018656645.1. Lineage (GTDB taxonomy): Bacteria > Planctomycetota > Phycisphaerae > Phycisphaerales > SM1A02. The sequence goes on along the minus strand of JABHZL010000112.1, from coordinate 12,435 downwards.
TACGAAATGCAGGAATTGAGAATGTGAATCTTGATCTCATCTTCGGCATTCCAAATCAAACCATGGAAGTATTCCGTAACGATATCAAGCAAACAGTCGATCTTTCTCCTGAACACATCAGCGCTTACGCACTGACGTACGAACCAAATACGCCATTATATGTTCGCGAACAACGCGGCGATCTTCAAAAAATAGATGAGGATCTTGAGTCCCGTATGTTCCAAGAAACGATGACTATTTTAGAAGCACATGGTTACGAACAATATGAAATCAGCAACTACGCAAAACCAAATCGATCATGCAAGCATAATCTCATGTATTGGAACAACAAGTCTTGGTGGCCTTGTGGGCCAGCCGCGGCAGGGCACATTTCTGGTCGTAGATGGAGGAATGTTCCAAAGCTCTCGCAATACCTAACAGGTTTTGGATTGCCTTCTATCGAGGATGTAGAAACGCTTTCTGAAAATGGGCAAGCAGGTGAAGCACTTATGCTTGGTCTTCGTCTGCGAGATGGAATACAAAGCGATCGAGTTGATCAATTATTACAAGTCAAAGGTGGGCAATGGCGAAGAAAAGTCATTGAGGAACATATTCAACAAGGGAATCTTGACTTTGCTTCGAGTTTACGACTTACGAGCAAGGGGTTGATGGTCGCTGATTCGATTATTGGGGACCTCCTCATGGATGAAACCTCAATGGTCGATACCACAATGCAGGATCCCAATGCAAAAAAGTAGCACATTCTCAAACCTGCGAAGACGACTCGCTCCCATGATTCGTCCAATTTTAGAGCACTTTCCGCCCCTCAGAATTATGGCAGTTGCAATTTTAAAAATCAAACAACGAGGGGCAATGAATCGCTGTGGTCTTGAATTTGAATTACCAAGTGGTGATTTTGGTGTGACACTTGAGGCAGAATCTACCGGAGAGTACGAACCTGTTACCACGCACATCATGCAATCAATTTTGAAAGAGGGCATGACTTTCGTAGACATAGGCGCGCATGTCGGACTCTTTACGTTGCCGGCAGCAAAATGGGTTGGAAAAAACGGTCGTGTTGTAGCTTTTGAACCACACCCAGATAATTTTGAAATGTTATCTCGTAATGCAAAGACAAACGGCTTGCAGCCAGAACTTATTAACGCTGCAGTTTCTAATGTTGCTGGAAGTGTGCAATTGCACGCCTCTGCTTTTAACTCAGGTGATCATCAGATTTACCACAGCGCAAGTCGAAAAGGAATTGCAGTTGATTGCATCAAACTTGATGAATTTTTTAGTAGTGAAGATAGGGTTGATCTGATTAAAATGGATGTGCAAGGTGCGGAATCTGCTGCGTTTCATGGTATGGAGCGCTTGTTGCGTAACAACAATTCAGTAAAAGTGATTTGGGAATTGTCTCCATCGCAATTGAAAGATGCAGGTGATGATGCAGCGACCCTTTTGTCTTGGCTTGAATCTCTTGGTTTTGGATTTACAATTGTCGATGACGTCACAGGAAAAGTTGACCCAGCAAATGCAGAAGAAGTGCTTCGGCGTTGCCCTTCAGATTCTTATGTAAATATACTTAGTGAGCGAAATGCATAATTCTACAAAACACGATTGGTTATGGATGATTTGCGCTGTCCTGTTCGTTGCAGTTGTTCTGATCGGTGTGCGATTTGGATCGACTATTTTGCACTCAGATTTTGTATTTGATGAACGATATATCACTGTCCCAATCAATGATTTAATTGAGAAGGGCTGGAGCGTACAAACTGCGATCGATTTTGAAGAAACAAAAGGTCCTGCAATGATTTGGCCTTACGCATTTTTAGGCGAACTTTTTGGAGGTTCACTGAATGCTTTAAGATTGGTCAGTGTCCTGAGCAGTATCGGATGTATGGCAGTACTCTCCTTTATTGCGTCACTTTGTGGCGTTCGGAGAAGTGGGCATCTAGCTATTGCAGTTGGTTGGTTGCTATTGCCTTACGTATTGGTGTTTAGTGAAATAGTGATGGGAGAAATTTCATTTATTCTCATTGAATTGCTCGCTGTTGCAGTGTATGTACAAGCAAGAAACCATTACAAAATTCTATCGCCGATCCTTTTTGGAGTTCTCGTAGCTATAGCATTACATAGCCGTATTCATGTTGTTGCACTCGTAGGTGCAATTTGCATTGTTGCGTTTCTACGTGATGGCATTCGAAGTTGGCCTTGGTGGGTTGCAGGTGCATTAGCGGGGCTGCTTCGTCTTCCGCTGTGGTTTCGATGGGAGGGGCTTGTGAGTCCCAAATATCAAAATTTGCACGGTCTTGGTTTTCGGCTTGAGAGTCTCTCATACTTGGCTGCCGCCCTTGTTCCCTTTGTTGGAATATTTGCAATTTTGGCATGGCAGCGCAAACCGAATCGCAAGTGGATTTTTGGAGCTGCAGTTGTTGGAATATGCTTGGTATTTCTTGCAACACCGGACCTTGTTGTCCCCTCAACTATTGATTATGACAATCCAACAGATCGCTTCCAAGGTATTGTAGGTACGGCAATAAAGATGGTGACTACAAATCCACATCTACAAAAAGTACTTTTAGCGATGTTGGCAGCAGTTGGACTTGCTGGTTTAGTTGGGTTGCATCGCACTTCGCAAAAAGAAGTTGTGGCACGGATCACGTTCTTTACTTTGACCCTTGGCTGGTTGTTGTATGCTTTTACACAAGGATTTGTTTTTGACCGTTTCCTTATGGTCTGGGCATTTTTGTTGCCAGTTGTTTGGTGGAAGCAGTTGCCCAGGTCCTTGTTTCTATTACAAAGCACCGCGATGTTGGTCATCACGGTGCGGCTTGCAATTTTGTGGTTGTAATTACACCGTTGGGTCTATGATTGAAGGTGCCCCAGCACTCTCGCCCTCTGGCGTAGGAACTCCGCCCTGCCCCTGTGCGGCAACCAATTGTGCAATTTGGACAAATCGGTTCTGCAGTTCAGTGTAAAGTTGCTTTAATTCGGTCTCTTCTTCCTCAGAGAGGTTGCCTTTGGTTTTTTCTTCTACAACGCCAATCAGATCAATGACGAATTTCGAGCCTTCAAGGTCGACCATGACGCCTTTGCCGCTTGGATCTTGGTGCATGCCAAGGCCCATAAGTGCTTGTGATGCAAGGGCTCCAAGTAAACCACGAAAGTCAGCTTCGGGAACTTTTCGCGCTTCTGCTCGTTCTTCAACTTTTTGCTCAGCTTGAGCGAGTTTTTCTTTCTCGGCTTGTGCTTCTGCCTTCCAGTCGGAATCGATTTCAATTTTTGGAGTGGTTTCGGGGGATTCGGGGGTTTCGTGGGTGCTCGTCATGTTTTCTCTCCGATGTGGTGTAAGTGTTGCCAAAAGGCATAATCGAGGCATTATAGACAAAATCGAATGTACAATGCTATCCATGAAGCGATGGATTGCAATACTTATCGTGTGTGCCTTATCAGTAGGTTGCACAAGGCAACTAGAAGTTGTCAAAGAATCTAGACGAATTATTTCGCCTGCAGATTTTGAAGGCGAATCGATTCCTGTTGCCTCACCAACTGAGGACGTGTTCATACAAGAATCAGTTATTACAGATGTTGCAGAGATCGAACTCAAGCAACTTGAACTTGCAGTTGAAGAATCTGTTTTGATGCCAACTCGGGTAGGCACGCCTGTTGTTGTTGAATCACTTGTAGGGCAAGTGAACGGTAGACCTATTTTCGCAAATGAAATTCTTGAACCAATCGCAGACCAGCTTCTCATTCTTTCGGAAGAAGAACAGCGAGATATTACTGCATTCAAGAATGGTGCAAAGCAACTAATAAATAATCAAATGCTAGCGGTAGTAAAAAGTGAACTTTTGTTATCTGAAGCCAAATCCGGCATGACGCTTGAAGAGAATCAAGGATTGTTCGCATATCTTCAACGAGTGCGCGAGGACATGGCGTCTTCCGCTGGAGGCAGTCAAAGTGCTGTGACTCGCCAATTGCTTGATGAAGAAGGGCAGACAGTTGACGAGTACTTAGATTTTAAGCAGCAGCAAGTGTTGATTGAAAAGCTGTTGCGTGAAAAAGTTTCGCCACACGTTCAAGTGACATGGCGGGATGTAAAACGAGAGTGGGAACAAAATAAGGACAAGTTGAATGTGCCGGGCAAAGTAACGCTTGGAATGATTCGAATTACTGGTGAGGAAGAAATTGAGCTTGTGACGGAGTCATTCGCCCGTGGTGAGTCCTTTAAAGTTGTAGCAACAAATGCAGGAATGCAAAATGGTGGAATTTGGGATTCATTTGATCTTGATGACCAGGGCATGGCTGGTATTGATGTTGCTGATTCAATTAAGCCGCACCTTATTGACTTAATCGAAGGCGAAGTTGTGGGTCCAATACACATAGGCTCTTCTACGTTTTGGTTTACTATTATTGAGATTGTAGAAGCCCAGACCGCTTCCATTTGGGATCCACAAGTGCAACTTTTTCTACGCGAACGGTTGTACGGCATACAGAGCATGAATGAAGAGAAACGGTTTCTTGAGCGTATTCTTGCTGAGGGTAGTTATGATGAATTTAACGCCATGGTTGAACGTATTTTGTATGTTGCAGTTACGCGGTATATGCACTGATTGTGTTTTTCGGTAAAAGAAATACAACAGGTGAGATAGGTGAGCGTTTGGCACGTAAATTTCTTCGCAAACTTGGATGGCGGATTGTGAAAAAAAATCTTCGCGTTGGTCGAGATGAAATCGATATTCTTGCAGTTTCGCCTATGGGCGATACGCTCGCGTTAGTAGAGGTGCGTTCGACAGAGAATCCGGCTAAAGATCCTCGAGAGACTGTTAGGCATCAAAAACGGAGATGTATGTTGAGAGCTGCTAGGCAGTTACGATCGCAAGCATCAATTCATGAATGCACGTTACGTATTGATCTCATCACAGTAAATCTTGGTTTTTCGCCTCCAAGAGTAGTTTATTTTGAAAAAGTGATTCCTCTGGGTGGTTGCATTTAGTCTGAAAAAAAAGAAAAAATAATGTTATATTCTACGTTTTCACGCGTTTCACTTGCTTGCCCAATAATAGTTGCGTTCACACAAAAAAGGAGCATTCTATGCGTTTTACAAAAACTACTTATAAAGCACTGATACTTTCGATAGCGATGGTTTCCTGCTCTACAACTCTTTTTGCTCAACCAAGCGGTGGTCGTGGTGGCGGCTTTATGACACGAATTACAGCTGGTGGTACAACGCCAGATTACATGTTGCGTGATTTGCGTAGATTCCAAGAAACGCTCACCCTCGATGAAGAGCAAACAATGATAGTGGAGCAAATTCTGCGAGATTACGACGAGTCGTTTAGAGATGCATCAACTGCAAGCGAAGATGGGATACGGGGCACCTTTTCGAATATGCGTGGAAATGAAGATGATCCTGCTCGGCAAGAGTCGCAGAAGCAGAGAGAACGCATGAGAGAAATTCGGGAAAAAATGGATTCTGCTCGTCAGCTCAAGGGTGAAGAGGGGATGCAAGAATTACAAGAACGCTTAAATGTTGAAATGGAAGAAATTCGGAATCAAATGAATGAATCCCGTGCAGCCCAGTGGGAATCACCAGAGAGACAGGCAGCAATGGAAGAGCTCGAGCTGTATGTGACTGATCAACTTCAAATTAAAAAGAAAATGCGAACAGAGTTTGAAACTGATTTGGTCGCAGTGTTGAATGAAGATCAGTTGCTTATGTGGCCTCCACTTAAAAGAATGTTAATTCGTGATCGACTATTGCCTAAGGGTAGGCTAAGCGGCGAAACGCTCGATGTGATGAGTCTTGTTGAACAACAAGAATTTGATGATGCAACATTGACAAAATTATTGCCTTCCATCAATGATTGGGATCTCAATGTGACATTGGCACTTCAAGCGAGAGATGACCATCTTGTAGAGAATCAGGGTGCAATTATGGCATCGTTTAGATCGACTGATACTTCAAGCGATGGAGTTATGAAGGAACAAGCTAGGCTATCTGAGACTGTACGTCAGATCAATGACAATGCCGTTGATCAAATTACATTGGCGTTGCCATCAGAAGAAGGTTCGGCGTTTGAGAATTTAGCACGCGAGCGAGCGTACCCAAGAATTTATAGAACAACGCGAGTCGAACGGGCTTACTTAGGCGCGATGGAACTTGAAGATATTGAGCCAGATATACTTGTTTCGGTTGTTGAGTTGTACGATGCTTTGCTTACAGATTTGGAATTTGCAAATGAGCAAGTTCTATCTGCAACAAAACGTTGGGAATCACAAGAAGAAATTGAACGGATGAACCGATTTAGGTCACGGATGTCTGGCGGCGAATCAGAGCGAGCAGAAAGCCCAATTCGTAAAGCTGAGGAGGGCCGTTCCAAAGTAGAGGAAAATTACTTAGAGCAACTTCGTCTTCTCTTAACTGAAGCTCAAATCGAAGAGCTTGGTGGATTGAAGAAACGTGAGCCCCGCGAAGATCGTGGACGCGGCGATCGAGGTGGAAGTAGACAGGGTGGTTTTAGTGGTGACCGTGAAGCGTTCATGCAACGATTTGATAAGGACGGAAACGGCGAAATCAGTGAATCAGAGCGCGAAGCAATACGGGAACACTTCCGTAACGGCGGAGGGCCTCCAGGAAGAGGTGGAACTGATGGAGGGAGTCGTGGTTCTGGAAACAGCGGTGGAGGTGGGCAAGCCCCTCGTTAAGAATTCAATTAGTAAATAAACTAAACTGCCTCAAAGTTGTATTTGAGGCAGTTTTTTTACATGTTGCCTAGTTGTCCGCAGGCAGCCATTGCATCTTTGCCGAGCGTAATTCTTCGGCGGACGAATTGCCCAGTGGATTTTGCAACTTCGATGAATCGATCAACAGATTCTTCAGTTGGCGCATCCCAGGGAGAGTTTTCGATGGGGTTGTATGGAATTAGGTTTAGGTTACACCCAATTGGTTTTAAGTATTCGCAGAGTTCAAGTGCGTGTTCGTCTGCATCGTTAACCCTCGGAATTAAAACGTATTCTGCTAGTACGCCGCCACTGTCATGTCTGGGGTATTGCATGATTGCTTCTCGCAATTGTTCCATCGAAACAGCACGAGCAAGTGGCATGATTTGTTTGCGGATTTCGTCATTAGGCGCGTTGATTGAAAAAGCAAGAGAAAGTCGTTTGAATCCGTCGATTCTTGCGAGTTTGGCTAGTTCTTTTATTCCATCTATTCTTCCAACCGTTGAAACACATATTCGTGAACTGGCAATTGCAGGACCATTGTTATCAGCAAGTATTTCTATCGCTGGAATTACCGCATCAAGGTTATCAAGTGGTTCGCCCATTCCCATAAACACAATATTGTCAATTTTTGTTTTTAGAGCATGATGTGCTGCATGCCACTGGGCGACTATTTCTGCGGTAGTCAGATTTCGAAGCAAACCAAGTTTTGCTGTTTGGCAGAATGTACAGCCCATTGCACAACCAACTTGGGAAGAGACGCAAAGCGTGTGTCTTGTCTTTTTGAACCCTACAATCGGAAGGATGACAGATTCGGTTTCAAGGCAGTCGTGTAATTTTAGTAGGAACTTCCTTGTTCCTGAATCATCGACGACCTTGCAAGGCGAAATGGAACTTTCTGCCGCTTCGGGGCAGGCGTTTTCTCGATAAAACGCTCTCCATGTGTGAATGTCACTATTCTTGCTCTGGATACCTAGCATTCTGTACAAGATACTAGAATACACACATGGAGCAAAGCACTTTAGGAGAACGTCGGAAACCAGCTGTCTTTATTACAGGCGCTGGCGGGGAAGTTGGGCATGGATTGATTTCCTCATTAAGTAGAGAGGGTAACCTTGATATTGTTGCAACTGATTTACGTGATGTCGAACAAACTCTTAGAGAGCAATGTTCTGAAACATATCTTGCTGATGTATGCGATCGCGATGCCCTTGATCGCCTTCTTGCGATGTATCAAGTGAAGGAAATATATCATCTTGCAGCAGTACTAAGCACTCGTGCAGAACTTGCACCTGAAGTTGCACATCAAGTCAACGTAAACGGTACGGTGAATATCCTTCAAATCGCAGCAGAGCAAGGTCGAATGTATGGCGAACCGGTGAAAGTGGTATTTCCAAGTTCGATTGCAGCATATGGTTTTGGATCACTTACGCAAAAGACGGAAGTAGGTGCAGTATCTGAATACGAACATTGCAAGCCTTCAACGATGTACGGGTGCAACAAATTGTATTGCGAACATCTTGGTCGTTATTACGCACACTCCTATCGACAACTCGCGCAAGACAGCGTGCAAGGCAAAGATAAAAACCGCGGTGTTGTTGATTTTCGTTGTGTGCGTTACCCCGGACTTATTTCTGCCGAGACAGTTCCAACTGGCGGCACGAGCGATTTCGTTCCAGAAATGATTCACGCTGCTGCACGTGGCGAAAAGTACAAATGTTTTGTTCGTGAAGACACTCGTATTCCATTTATGACAATGCCTGAAGCAATTGATGCAACGTTGCAACTTGCTGCCGCTTCACGTCATGATTTAACACAAATCGTCTACAACATTGCTAGCTTTAGTCCATCTGCGGGTGAAGTTGCACAACTTGTTAAAACATATTTCCCTGGGGCTGATATTACTTTTGAGCCAGATGAACGCCGCCAAGCCATAGTTGACTCGTGGCCAGAATTTCTTGATTGTTCCGTTGCAACAAACGACTGGGGTTTTAAACCAACCTACACACTTGAGCAAGCATTTGAGGACTATCTTGTTCCACGAATCATAAAACAATACGAAAGTATTTTATGACTACAACAAGCACCACTTTTTATCACCGCTCTTCCGCAATCCTTTCACACTTGGAAGAAACAGGTCAATTAAAACATTTGCAAATGATCGAATCGCCAATGGGCCCCCGAATTAGCATTCGGGAAAGAGGCGAAGTGGACTGTTTTTGTTCAAACAATTATCTTGGACTTGCAAATCATCCTGATGTTGTTGAAGCAGGCATAGAAGGTCTTCGAACATACGGTGCAGGAACTTCTTCTGTCCGTTTTATTTGTGGAACTTTTGCTCCGCATGAGGCACTCGAAGAACGCATCGCATCTTTTCTTGGTGTTGAAGCGAGTTACTCATTTGTTTCTTGTTGGAATGCAACCGAAGCAACGTTTCCAACCCTGTGTCAAGATGGCGATGTGATTGTTTCGGATGAACTTAATCACGCATGCATCATTGACTCGATGCGTTTGACAACAGCAATTCATCGCGGTGTTTCTAAATGCATTTATAAACACAGCGATATGGAATCACTAAGAGAAGCATTAGTAACGGCTTGCGAAAAACGTTCCGATGATGGCACAATCTTTGTGATCACCGATGGCGTGTTTTCAATGGAAGGTGACATTGCCAAGTTGCCTGAGATAAGAGAACTCTGCGACCAATTTGGAGGTGTCTTAGTTGTCGACGATTCCCACGGAACGGGCGTCATGGGCGAGACCGGTCGAGGAACACACGAACATTACGGCATGGCGGGTAAGGACATCGACATTTTTACAGGCACACTTGGCAAAGCGCTTGGTGGTGGAGCAGGTGGGTATGTTGCGGGCAAACGAGAGGCAGTCGAATTACTTGTGCAGCGAGGTCGACCAACGCTCTTTTCGAATGCGTTACCTGTGACTGTTGCGTGTTCAGCAAAAGCCGCGATTGATACACTTGATAAAAACCCGGCACTAGTCCAAAAACTTCGTGATAACGTGGCAGCAGTTCGCAAAGGCATTGGCGAAGTTGGCTTTGAAGTGTTGGAGTCACCAACTGCAATTTGCCCAATCATTGTTGGCGAAACAGCAACGGCAATTGCAATGAGTAACAAACTTCTTGATATGGGAGTATTTGCTATTGGCTTTGGCTACCCAGTTGTTCCAGAGGGAACTGCTCGTATTCGTGTTCAAGTCTCCGCAGCCCACCAACAGGAGCATATTGACCGATTATGTGCCGCTTTGAGCGAATTAAAGGCTGATTAGGCTCGCAGTTAGCACCTTCTTCCCTCTTCCCCAAGCAAGTGGAATTACAGGTAAAATACAATGTTCCAATGCTTCGATTACACATTCAAAATGAAACGGCCAAGTTAAAGGCCGTCCTGATTGGCATAGCCGATGATTTTGGGGGCACGCCTACCTTAGAAGATTGTTATGACCCCAAATCTAAACAGCATGTTCTAGCGGGTACGTATCCAACAGAAGAGGATTGTTCTGCTGAACTTGATGCGCTGACTCTAATTTTAGAGAAGCACGAAGTGCAAGTATTTAGACCAGAGAATATCAAAGGCGTAAACCAAATATTCTCACGAGACATAGCCTTTGCCATCGAGGACAAACTTGTGTTGCCAAATATTATTGAGCAGCGCAGAGGGGAAACACCGGCACTCGACGAATTGTTGCAGATGATTGACCCGAAACTTGTCATTTCGATGCCTTCACAAGCAAGGACTGAGGGCGGGGACGTGATGCCTTGGAATGAGTTTGTATTTGTTGGGTATTCAGAGGATAAGGATTTTCAAACATTTACATCGGCAAGAACGAACAAAGCCGGGCTTGATTTCTTGTCGCGTACATTTCCTAACAAGGTTGTCAAAGGATTTGAATTGAATAAATCGGATGATGATCCTAGAGAGAATGCGCTTCATTTGGATTGTTGTTTTCAACCAATCGGCAAGGGCAAGGCCCTCTTATATAAAGGTGGCTTCAAACATGCTAAGGACGTTGAGTTCCTTGTGAACTATTTCGGTAGTGAAAACATTATCGAAATTTCTCAAGAAGAAATGTACGAAATGCACACAAATATATTTTCTATTTCCGAGGATATAATTATTTCTGAAGTAGGATTCACTCAATTAAATCAAACTTTGCGAGATATTGGATTTACGGTTGAAGAAGTCCCGTACGCTGAAACGAGCAAAATGGGCGGTCTGCTACGATGTTCAACGATGCCATTGATAAGGGTATAAATGGAACAATGTACAAACAGCATTTTGATGATCAGTCCGGTGGGCTTTCGGTACAACGAACAGACGGCGACAAATAATTATTACCAGCATGTTCTAGAGAATCTCTCTCTAGAACAGGTTCAAGAAAACGCATTGCACGAGTTTGATAATTTTGTTGCAGTATTGAAGAGCGCTGGATTGAACGTCATTGTTTTTGAGGACACGAAAACGCCAAGTACTCCGGATTCGATTTTTCCAAATAACTGGGTTTCGTTTCACGCAGATGGCAGAGTCGTTCTGTATCCAATGTTTGCGAAGAACCGAAGAGTAGAACGACGGGCAGATATATTGGAGTCACTAGTCAACGATTATGGGTTCTTAGTCAAAGAAGTCGTAGACTACTCCACAATCGAAAACAAAGAGGTCTACCTTGAGGGCACAGGGAGCATGGTGCTTGATCGAACAAATAAACTTTGCTATGCATCGATCTCAGAGCGAACCCATAAAGTTGCAATTGATCAATTTTGTAAGGATTTTGAATACCAACCCGTGCCTTTTACTGCGTATCAGACAGTAGAAGGAGAACGAGTGCCTATGTATCACACGAATGTGATGATGTGTGTTAGCGATTTGTTTGCAGTAGTCTGTTTAGATGCAATTGATACTCCTGAAGAGAGGATTGCGCTTACTGAATCATTACAGGAAACAGGCAAAGACATTATCGAAATTTCTGAAAAGCAAACATCTAGATTTGCCGGAAATATGTTGCAAGTTAATGGTGAGTCGCCTTGCGTAGTGATGTCAACTTCTGCATTTCAATCACTTTCTGAATTACAAATCGCCAACATAGAAAAGCACGGGCGCATTTTGCACAGTTCACTCGACACCATCGAAGCATGTGGTGGGGGAAGCGCTCGCTGTATGATGGCTGAAGTGTTTTTGCCTACCGCTTAGAACAGATTTTGGTGAGTTCTTTGCAGCGAGTAGCATCAAGTGCGCTTGCCCAATTGCCACCTCGTTTGATGGAAGACCCGACAATTGCGGCATCAGCACACTCAAAAATTTCGTTTACATTTTCGGGGGTAACTCCAGAACCTACAAGAAGAGGTAATTCCGTTGCGCCTCGTACTTCTCTCAAATGTGCAATGTCAACAGCATGCCCTGTGTGATTACCAGTCACAATGACGCCATCGGCGCCCATAAAGTCAGCACCGCGAGCGTGGTCGCCAATGGATAGGTCGGCAGTCAAAGCGTGCGAAGAATGTTTCTTTTGAATGTCAGCAAGAATTGCTATTTCGTCCGCATCAATACGGCGGCGTTCACGTAACAATGGCCCCGCATCAGCAACATCCATAATTCCTTCGTCAGCGATAGATGCAAAAGCAAATCCTTCGGCACGAATGAAGTGCGCGCCGGTTGCGTTGGCAACAGCAATAGCCGCTTTGTTTGCGCCAGCTAGAATTTGCAAACCAACGGGAACATC
>JABHZL010000109.1 GCA_018656645.1 Phycisphaerae bacterium | reverse complement strand
CATTTGTTTTTTCTGAGATCGGTAACACGCGAACTTGCTCGGGTGCAAGCCAAGTAGGAAATGCTCCCGCAAAATGCTCGATAAGTACTCCAACAAAACGTTCCATTGAACCAAATGGTGCTCGGTGAATCATAACGGGTCTATGTTGGGAGCCATCTTTTCCTATGTATGAAAGGTCGAAGCGAATAGGCAGGTTATAGTCAACTTGGATCGTCCCAAGTTGCCATGGCCTACCTAGGACATCATTCACAATAAAGTCAATTTTTGGTCCATAAAATGCAGCTTCGCCAGCATCTTCTGTCCAAGGGACATCGAGTGAAGAAGCGGCTTCTCTACACGCTGCCTCTGCCTTGTCCCAATTGCTCGCTTCGCCTACATATTTATCTGAGTCAGGGTCCCGTAATCCAACACGGACTTTGTAATCGTCCATGCCGAGTGTGGCAAAAATAACCTTGACAAGTTGGAGGCAGCCTCGGATTTCATCAGCAATTTGTTCTTCCATGCAGAAGAGGTGTGCATCGTCTTGAGTGAAACCCCGCACCCGAGTAAGGCCGCCAATTTCGCCAGATTGTTCCCAGCGGTAGACAGTTCCAAATTCAGCTAGTCGAACGGGTAGATCACGATAACTGTGAGGTGAACTTGCATAGATCCGTATGTGATGTGGACAGTTCATCGGCTTAAGTAAGTAGCCCTCAATGTCACCCTTTGCCATCATGTTGGAGAGCTCACTGCATGAGCAGCCCTCATCTGACAACATCTTTAGTTGGTCTGGGTCAATGAGTGGTGGATATTGGCTTTCTTGGTAATAAGGATAGTGCCCTGATGTTCGGTATAAATCCAATTTTGCGATGTGTGGGGTAAACACTTGGTTGTACCCTTGAAGTTGCAGTTGTTCTGCAATAAATGTTTGTAACTCTTGGCGGACGACAGCGCCATTGGGTGTCCACAACACGAGACCCTGCCCAACTTGCTCGTCTATATGGAACAATCGTAAATTTTTCCCAACTGTTCTGTGATCTCTTTCTTTCGCCTCTTCAAGTTGTTTCAAATGTGCTTTGAGTTGTTTGGAATAGACAAATGCATTGCCATACACGCGAGTGAGATTGTCCGAATTGGCATCGCCATGCCAGTAGCTACTTGCGATTGTCATGAGTTTAAACGCGCCGATTTTGCCAGTAGAAGGGACATGCGGTCCTTTGCAAAGGTCTTCCCAGTTCTTGTCTTTTTCACCTGTGGCGTACCACGTCAGAGATGTAGAGCCTGTGTCTAGTGCTCGTTTTGCGTTATCTACTTTGTATTTGTTTCCTTCTGTTTCTAGTTTGGCAAGACCCTCTGTAGCATCGAGCTCATACCGAGTAAAAGGGCGGTCTTCCTCGATGATTGATTTCATTTCTTTTTCAATCGCTTCAAATTCATCACTGCTGAGTGGTTCAGCATTTGCGAATGAAATGTCATAATAAAAACCGTTGTCAAGTGCTGGACCATAGACCAATTCTGTATTGGGTCGAACTCGCTGAATCGCCTCAGCCATGACGTGAGCGCAGCTATGACGAATAAGCATGAACGCATCAGGGTCAGTTTCTTTTTCGCCTTTTCTAGCAGTTACAATCTTGAGTTCAGCATCTTTTTCAATAGGGGTGCTTAAGTCAGAAAGTTCTCCGTTGATTCTGGCTCCGATTGCAACGTTTGCGAGCCCCGCAGAAATATCTTCTGCTACTTGGAGTGGAGAAGTTGTAGTGTCGTAAGATCTTGTGGTTCCGTCTGGAAGCGTAATAATTGGCATGCGTTATTTTTTAGGTGTTGAAAAAAGGTCAGATTGGGATGGAATGACGGGAGGAGCATCTTGCATGTTTGCAACTTCTTGAGAAATGTCTTCAAGGTGCTGGTAGTTAAAATACTCTGAAGCATAACGAATGTAGACGATTGGATCGATTGGTTTAAGTTTATTCGCAACGAGAAGGCCAATCGATTTTGATTGCACTTCTCGATCGTATAGTTGGATGAGTTCTTCTTCAACTTCACGTACAAGTGAGATGATGCGATCTTCTGGAATGGGGCGTTTGCCGCACGCAGCTTGCAGCCCCTTTAGGACTTTTTCTTGATCGAAAGGGATTCTTGTGCCATCTTGTTTAATGACCATAAGCCGAGAAGTTTTTTCAACTCGTTCAAATGTAGTGAACCTGCGGTTGCAATGTTGGCATTCTCTGCGCCTACGAACAGACTGTCCGCCATCAGAGGCGCGACTATCAATTACCTTATCGTTGTCTCGTTCGCAATAGGGGCACAACATATAGTGGCATTGTACAAGGAAGAAACTGACTGAGGGTTCAGTTATTTGGCTGGGCAAATTGCCTGGCGAGTATCTTCTTTGAGGTAAAGAATGCGGTCACATGATCCACACGCGACGATATTTTCACTTGAACCAAGGAGGGTTGTGAGTGCTTCAAGAGAGATTCGTAAACTGCATGAACTGCATGAATATTCACGTCTCTTTAAGTCTTCAACGTCAATTGCTGCCATTGATTCACCTTCGTAGTCATCTGCTATAGAATCGAACGTAGAAAGTGCATCGTCTGGAATGATTGAGGCGGCAGCTTCTCGCTGTACTTCAAGTTCAGCGAGTTGTTCTGCAATTTCTGTTTCTCGTGTTTTTAATTCAGCAGCAGCAGAAGTGAGAACTGTTTGGCGTTCTTCAAGTCTTGCTTGGATATCTTTTGCACTTTCCTCAAGTGTTTCAACAGAAGCCATCTCTGTGAGTTCTTCATCTTCGAACGCTTTGCGTTGTTCTTTGAGCGTGTTGATTTCAGCAAGAACGGCAGAATATTGTTTCTCATTTACTGCTTTATTTAAATCTTCACGTAAATGACTGACACGATCGTCGATCGAACCCGTTTCAGTTTCAATCGTCGCAATGTGTGCTTGGTGTTGTTTACGTTGTTGAGAGTTTTCTGCTTTCTCTAACTCAATTTCTTTGAGTTGACGTTCTTGCACGTTCAAGTATATTTTTGCAGATTCAACTCGACTCGTTAGACCACGAACTTGTTTGTCTACAGAGTAAAGTGCCAAAAGGTTTTCGATTAAGGGCATTGCGTCAATTCTAGCAGAGATTCGTTGTTTTTGGTTATCAAACTGCCCTAACTTAACAACCAATACGCCGCAGGGCCAACTAAAAGGAGAGAATCGAGGACATCAAGCACGCCGCCGAGACCAGGCAAAACATTTGAAGCATCTTTCAGGCCGCTATCCCTTTTAAAAACACTCATGACAAGATCGCCTGCTTGCCCGAGGAAGCCAAACATGAGGCCAATGCCAAAGGCTGAATACATGGAGATGTGCGGTTCTGCCGGTAGCCACTTGTCACTGGCCATCGCAAGGAGCAGGGCTGTGATACCCGCAGTGAGCAAGCCTCCGATTAACCCTTCCCATGTTTTTCCTGGGCTGATCCAAGGAATCAGTTTGTGCTTGCCAAGGTTACTCCCAACAAAGAATGCGCCTGTGTCACACATTTTAATGATCGCAATGATTCCTAAAATCCACCATGCACTGTGATCCTTACGAATAAGAAGAAGGAATCCGAATCCCAGTGCAATGTAACTCGACGAGGCAACAGTTATTGCCGCGCCAGTAAACACGCCGGAGAGTTGCTTGCCTTTAGAAAGTGAAATGACAGAGAGCGCCATTGAGCAGACAATGATTGTCCCGAAGGCTGCCATGACGTTTGTTGCAGATGTGTTCGCTGGCAAAAGATACATTGTCGCGATCCAAGCTTCCATCGTAAGGATGAGTACTGGTGTGCTGTAACGTGCGCCGACACTCGCTGCAATTGAACTTAATTCAATTGCAGCAAAGGGTGCGGCAAGTGCTGCAAGGATTGCAATGAGTAATCCATTTGGAATGCAGGTGCCACAACTGCATGTGACGCCCTCAATGTTTGCATCAAAGGCAACGATTGCAATGAGAGCTATGCTCAGTAATGGCCCTGTAATAAGCCTGTGTTTTAGCATGACTCGATTGTTTCTCCCCACGTTTCAATTCCACCAGTAATTGATTGACTCTTTGAAAACCCAAGTGATCGGAGATACATAGCAAACGTTCCAGAGCGATTTCCAGAATTGCAATAAATGTAGATGGGAGCGTTTCGATAAGGTTCAAGTTCTTGCAAGCGGACGCTCACGTGTTGAAGAGGAAACAAGATTGCATTTTCGAGATGCCCATCTTCGTACTCCTGGGCGATTCTACAATCAAGGAGAATTGCATCGTCTGTGAGCGATGTGCGAAAAGCATCAATCGAGATTTCTAAGAGAACTTTGTGTGGAGCGATGTGGCACATGTGCGAAATCCTACCACGAATGCTCAGGTAGCTCGCCGGATCGCTTCTGAAGCGACATCTGCAGAAAAACCTCTTCTTTGTAAGGCAGCCATCACTCGCCTCCGCTGCGTTGGTTCATCGAGTTTCGCAACTTTTGCAAGGCGGATGGTTGCAAGTTCAGTGGCTGCATCCTGTTCACTTCGATCACTATATGTTTCATTGATGGCTTGCTCTGCTGTTGTTTCTGTAATGCCCTTGCTAGCAAGTTTGTGCTCAAGCCATCTTTTGCTTGCAGGTTCAATCCGAACCCATTCTCGAATACAAGCGCCTGCGTAGGCAAGATCGTCAAGCCAGCCGTCTTCTTCAAGCTGCGATGTAATGGTTGAAGCAGTGGATGAATCAGCCCCTCGTTTGACGAGCCGGTCTGTAAGTTCTTTTTGGCTCCATGCTCTTTGTGATAAAAGTTGCAGTGCAATTGATCTGGTTTTTTCAAGAGATTGTAATTCCTCGATTGCACGATCGAGATCCTCTGTCCAATGTTGGTCTAGTTCAATTTCAAGCCTTTTAACATCTGATACAGATAAAGTCGCTACGCATGTTGCTTGAACAAATACGTGTCTAAGGTTCGGATCATGTTGGTCCGGTTCGATAGCGGTGATACATGAACTCATTGTAAATTTTGTAAAAACATCTTCATTTCTTCTTGGGCATGTTGGTCGCCCGTTTCTGCCGCTTGGTCAATTCCGTCTTCGAGTGTTTTTCTTGCACCTGCAGTGTCTCCGCTTTGTTCCTGCACACGTGCTTTGTGGTACCACGCGTAACAATAGGCGGGATCAACTTCCATAGTTCTGTCAAACCATGCGATTGCTTCCGTATGGTTACCTGATTTAGAGTATTCCATTGCTATTCCGTACATGCAAAATGCATCGTGAGGATCTTTGTCCAAAAGATTTCTTAATTGGCTCAATCTGTCGCTCATAATGTCATTATCATGCCATGAATGAGAACTTTACGCGACACAATCACCGTACTTTTTCTGCTCATTTTTTCAACTGCAAGTTTTGCAGAAGGGTTGCACCTTCGGCACTTTGTAGGAGGGATGACTCGCTCCTTAGAGATGAATGGTAAGTATTGGTATCAAGGTGTAGGGGATCGTCTTTATATATTACAAAAAAATAGTGGGAAAAAATTGTTCGAGATTCAACTTTCAAGCACACGAGGCGCAGCTGTGTGTACCGATCTCATTGTGCATGATGAAACCCTTTGGGCATTACTTGATGGAGAAGAAGTAGTCGAACTTTCGCTTAGTGAAACGGGAATGCCAACCATCGTATCCAGATTAACCGCACGTGATTTTGGCATTATTCCAAGGCGACTTGCAGTCATATCAGATTGGCCAGTTGTTTTTGGGGAAGGTGGTGCAGTTCGATTAAGTGATCAACGTAAAATTGTTTCTTTTGACGGAAGCGTAACTGCTGTCGCGCTATCTCTTGATCGTGGCATTGTGTACGCAGCAGATAGACGAATGTACGATGGTGGTACAGATGAATTTTTAGGTTCTGCAACGTTACTCGCAGAACTTGATCAACGGGCGAAAGCAGAAATTGGAACACTCGTCTTTACAAGAGATCTTGGTGATCGAACCGAGGTTGGTTTGATGACACCGGAGGGACGAGATGTAGATGCATTTCAAGGCACGGTTACCCTCGGAGGTGGCAACGCTTCATTGAAAACACAAGGAAGTCGTGTGCATATTTGTACTGATCTGGGTGTGTATATTCTCAGTATTACGCCTCGTAAACTACAGTTGCTTAAGACAATTGACCTTGCTGGTGCGAAAGACGTTGGAGTCATCGGCGAGAATTACTTGGCAATTTGCGGTGATCAGGGTCGTGAAATTTACCGCCTTTCTGATGATCGTGGCGGCAAAGGTGATACGCATATGCGTTCAGTCTCCGCAACATCTATGATGTCACGCGGCAGTGCGGATCGCCTTGGAATTGATATACCAACTGAGGCTGGCATCATGCGATATAACTATGATGGTGCTATCGATACGAGTGCGGCCTCATCTGTTTTGCCAGATCCAAATCCAACAGAGATGATTGTTCTGGGGTGGTCAACAGCGCTAGATGACGTCACAGGTGAAATGGTTATTCGTGATGCAGTTGGCGAAGTTGTGGAAGGTTTAGGAGTGGGCGGCTCTCCTACTGTTGTTTCTATCAGTGGAAACTTTTGGTTTGGGACCGAAGATGGAATAGTTGTCTGTGGTCCAGATGCAACTGGGACTATGAAAGTGCTCGGATCGAT
>JABHZL010000092.1 GCA_018656645.1 Phycisphaerae bacterium | reverse complement strand
GCGCGGTATCTTGCTTTTGATTCTCGACAATCAACCATAGGGTCGTTAAACCCGCCAACGTGACCAGAAGCTTCCCATACTTTAGGGTTTTGAATAATAGAAGAGTCGATACCAACAATACTCAGTGGCTCGCCATCAGGACCCATTGGCGGACAATGCACCATGTCATGCCACCACGCATCTCGCAAGTTGTTTTTCAGTTCAGTCCCCATTGGACCATAATCCCAAAAACCATTGATACCACCATAGATCTCACTTGCGGGAAAGATAAAACCTCTGCGTTTGCAAAGTGAAACAAGGTCTTCCATTGAATATTCGTTTGACATATTGCGAATCCTAGCAGGGACGAGGTTCGCGGGTTTTAGCAAGATCTAGTGCGAGTTTGATTGCAGCTTGCATCGAGCCTATGTTTGCTTGGTTTTTACCGACAATATTAAATGCAGTTCCATGATCTGGACTGGTGCGAATGATCGGAAGCCCTAGAGTCCAGTTTACGGCTTGGTGTTGATGTAATAATTTCACTGGAAGGAGACCTTGATCGTGGTACATTGCAACGACGATGTCGTACGAACCATTGACTGCATCATTGAATAATGTGTCCGCTGGAAAGGGGCCATTTACACGGATACCTGCTTCGTGAGCAATTTTAATTGCCGGCTCGATGAGACGAGTCTCTTCGTCTCCAAGTAAACCATTTTCACCTGCGTGCGGATTTAGACCTGTCACAGCAATTCGTGGTCGGTCAATTCCAAGATCCAAACAAGCATCATTTGCAAGATCAATGGCATCAAAAACTCTACCAATTGTGAGTACATTTCGAATATGCATCAACGGAATATGACACGTTGCTAATACAACTCGAAGTGTTGGAGAGATGAAAGCCATAGCGTGCCTTTTTGCTTTCGTTCGCGTTGCAAATAATTCGGTGTGACCAGCCCAGCGGTATCCTGCTAAAGCCCAACTTGCTTTGCAAATCGGCGCGGTGACAACACCGTCGATGCGCCTTGGATCGTTTGTAGGTTTTAGTGAATCTGCAATGGCTTGTTCAACCCAT
Source organism: Phycisphaerae bacterium (assembly GCA_018656645.1). GTDB lineage: Bacteria > Planctomycetota > Phycisphaerae > Phycisphaerales > SM1A02. The sequence goes on along the minus strand of JABHZL010000092.1, from coordinate 1,197 downwards.
TGTTTAGAAACATGTCCACCAATTTCTGATGGTTCTCCTCGAAGAGAATGTAACTCCTCACCATCATCAAAGACAGTAATTTGCTGATGAATTGGTGCATTTGCACGCTCGGAGTTCGCGTCAACTCTATGCCAACGTAGTGAAGTTTCATTGCACAGATCTGCAGCAATCGTAAGGAGCTCGTTTGAACCATAAACTACAAATCTTGCATTATATTTTTGTAATCTAGCAAGAGAACGAGCGACAACTTCAGGGCCAATACCAGCTGGGTCGCCCATTGTGATGCCAATTGTTGGAATGTCATGCCCAGAATTTGACATTACCTGTAATCTATACCGCCCTTGAGGTCGCCGCCACCAAACTTTTCTCGAAGTTTACGAATTGCAGGATCTTCGTCTCTCGTTGGAGCATCCTCACCGCCGTCTTCACCTTGGGCTTGCTTCAGAGAAAGAGCAATTCGTCTCGTCGCTGGGTCTACTGATAGGACTCGAACGATGACCTCCTGACCTTCTTTTACTGCATCTTTTGCTGATTTGATTCGTTGATGTGAGAGTTCTGAGATATGGATTAGCCCCTCAACACCTTTACCGATATCGACGAACGCTCCAAATGCAGCCAATCTAGTGACTTTTCCGGTAGTGTTTTCTCCAACTTCGATGGCGCCCATCGTGGAAACCAGTGGGTCTTCAATCAACTGTTTCATTCCAAGTGCAATTTTGGGAGGCGAGTGCTCGTGGTCAATATCAAGAATTTGCACGCGAACAAGATCACCAGTTTTGACAAATTTTGAGGGATCTGAAATCCGATCCCAACTCATCTCAGAAATGTGTATGAGCCCCTCAACGCCACCAATATCTGCGAATGCGCCGTACGGTTTGATGGAAGTTATTGTGGCATCAATAGTTGCGCCGACTTCAAGGTTCTCTAATGTCTCTGCCTGTTTTTCTTGACGTTCTGCTTGGAGTACTGCTCTTCTGCTGAGGACAATTCTGTTTTGTCTGCGATCAAGTTCGATCACCTCGCATGCAAATTTCTGCCCAGCGAAAATGCTGAGGTCTGGGACGTGGAAAAGTTCTACATGGCCAGCTGGCATAAATGCTTTGTGGCTAGCGACTTCCATGTCAAGACCGCCCTTATTTGTGCCAGTACACATCGCCTCGACAATCTGTCCTATTTCGAGGGCATCCCAAGTCGCTT
>JABHZL010000107.1 GCA_018656645.1 Phycisphaerae bacterium | reverse complement strand
CAGCTGGCTAGAGCGCACCCCTGATAAGGGTGAGGTCGGTGGTTCGAGTCCACTCTGGCCCATTCCGGTACAACCTCCTGTTCATGCAGGGGGTTGTATCTTTTTACACTCTCTACACTTGTAAGTAGTGTTTCATTGCCACGGCTGTTGTGTTGCCTAGCCATACCCTTCACCACTTGAACGCGAACCGCAATAGGTATTAACCTGAATAAGAATACATTCAGTCGTGCTGAATTGCACATCTCATCCCCCCGTGAGCAGGTCTGAAATTCGCCCGGGTGTGAGAAATGGATCGACGGCCCAGTCAACAAGGTTGTGCAGGATGTAGGCCCAAAGAATCCACTGGGTCTTCCACGTGATCCATGCAAAAGGAATCGCCAACACGAAGAACCCGATCGAAATCCACCCGACATACTGCGTATGCCCCAGTGTGAAAAACAGGCTCGTCAGCAGGATCGCATACCACGGTTTTCCCGAAAACCGGATCAGCATGCCAAGCATGAAGCCCCGGAACCAGATTTCCTCGTAGGCATTCGAAATGAGATTGCCCACCATGTCTCCGGGATACAGGGCATACTCCAGATTCCCCCACCGTGTTCCGAGGATGATCGCAACTTCGCACACCGCCACCAACAGCGTAATCACCAATGCTTTCTGAATCGACCAAGCCGAACGCCCAGGAAGCAGGAAGACCTGCCGAGCACTGCACCGAAACACGCCGAAAGCAACCACTCCATACAACAGTGCACCAATGGCTGTCCAGTAGGCCAGAACGTGGTACAGGAAAAGCCCCGTCTGATCGGGGCTGATTTGCTGGTTGATCCAGGCTCCGATTCCACTCGCAGCACCGATGAATTCGCTATGGGCGAAGTGCAGAATCACGACTACAATCGTAATGCCGACAAGTCCAACCTTCGTGTTTCGCGATTCGCCACCATTGTTCAACGCTGTGGTCATGGACCCCATCTTACCTCTTATGTGAAAAGTCTGTTCCCAACCACACTGAGCAGTGTTGTTGGAGTTCGGTGTGCAGTAACCTTTTGACCAACGATATATTGTTGGGGCGTTCGTGCTAAGAAAAACTATTTCCCAAGCGCCGCTTCATGCGCAACCGTGTTTTCGTAGTACATCATCGCCCTGGGCATCCACCCTTGGATATTGCTTATTCGAGTTGATGATGCAGGATGCGTAGACAAAAATTCAGCGGGTGCTTTCTTGCCTTCTTTGCTCATTCTTTGCCACAGCGGAATTGCTTCCCGTGGGTCGTACCCAGCATAGGCCGCTATGTACAAACCAATCTGATCGGCTTCAGTTTCTTGCGTTCTGGAAAACGGCAGGGCAATACCAATGCCATACGCACCAAGCACAATTGCTTGATCACGTTTGTTCATTTCGCTCATAGCAACTCCCGCAATAATTGATGTTGCCATTGCATGGCTTGATCGCTCTGCGCCATGCCTTGCAATGACGTGCGCTACTTCGTGCGCCATCACAATTGCAAGGGCGTCTTCGTTTTTAGTTACAGGCAGAATTCCGGTATACACGCCGCACTTTCCACCGGGAAGTGCCCATGCGTTCACGGTGTCTTTGTCCTTGATGAGTGCAAATTTCCATTGATACCCACGAACTAATTCTGGATACCGCCGGTTTGCAGCAATGGCAACTTTTTCGCCAACCCTCTGAACCATTTCATATTCAACTCCCGAGGTTACTGTTTTTTCTTCTTTAAGGATTTCAGCAAACGCCTCCTGTCCAAGTTTCATTTCTTGAGAGGGAGACATCGCAATAAATTGGGACCGACCAGTCTCTGGAGCAGATGAACAACCAGTAGAAACCAGCACGATAAATAGAAGGGTGTATTTGTACATACGAACAGGATAACGACCGTGGGTTCGGGTATAATGCCTCGTTTCTACACAAAACCAACCAGGATGAGGTTTGACAACTATGCAACGAGCAAAAATTAGCGTTATTGGTGCAGGAAATGTGGGAGCATCATGTGCTGTCTGGGCTGCTTCGAAAGAACTTGGCGACGTTGTCCTTGTTGACATTCCAGATGCGGTTGGTGTTGCACAGGGCAAAGCACTTGACCTTTTCTGCGCAAGCCCGATGGAACGCTTTGATGCGAACATTACAGGTACTTGTGATTACAAAGATGTTGAAGGAAGCGACGTTGTTATCGTTACCGCGGGTATTCCTCGCAAGCCCGGCATGAGCCGCGACGATCTCATTGCAACAAACGTTAAAATTGTAAAATCGGTTTCCGAACAAGTTGCTGCTGCTGCACCCGATGCTGTGATGATTATTGTTTCAAATCCACTCGATGCAATGGTCTACACAGCATGGAAAGCTTCGGGCTTCCCAACCAACCGAATCGTTGGGCAGGCGGGGTGTTTAGATGTTGCAAGGTTCCGCGCGTTCCTTGCAATGGAACTTGATGTTTCTGTTGAAGATATTCAAGCGCTCTTGCTTGGTGGCCACGGCGACGACATGGTGCCACTGCCAAGGTATACGTCTGTACACGGCATACCTGTCTCACAACTTCTTCCAGAAGAAACAATCAACGCGTGTGTTGAACGCGCAAAAGCGGGTGGCGGCGAAATCGTCAAGATGATGGGTACAAGTGCGTATTACGCTCCTGCAAGTGGCAGCGTACAAATGGCCGAAGCGATCATCAAAGATAAAAAACGAATCTTGCCATGTGCTGCATATTGCGATGGAGAGTTTGGCATCGACGGTTTATTCGTTGGTGTTCCCTGTGTCCTTGGTAAGAATGGCGTTGAACGTGTCGTTCAAATCGAACTTGACGAATCCGAACAAGCAATGATGGATGAATCTGCTTCGCATGTTGCTGACCTTGTCAATACAGTGAAAACAACATTCCCCGAATTAGCATAAAAAAACACAATTAAAAAAGGCGGCTCTCTGAGCCGCCTTTTTTAATTGAAATAAAATTTATTCGTTCTCGGCCATCATTTTCATCATGTCAACACAGCGGTTGGAATATCCCGCCTCGTTGTCGTACCAACTCACAACTTTGAAGAATGTGTCGCTTAGGCCTATTCCAGCATTTGCATCAAAAATTGAACTTCGCGGGTCACCAACAAAATCGGCGCTGACAAGCGGCTCTTCTGTGTAACCCAAAACACCGCTCATGGAGTCGCCCGCCGCCGCCTTCATTGCACCACAAATATCTTCATAACTTGTTGCGTTCTTTGTGCGAACAGTAAGATCAACAACTGAAACATCAGCGGTTGGAACTCGCATCGACAT
>JABHZL010000104.1 GCA_018656645.1 Phycisphaerae bacterium | reverse complement strand
CGGATCCAGATTTGATAAACCATTACGCGATTTGATTGAAAAGGATATGGATATTGTTTCAATTCCAATTCCATGGAGTGACATTGAATCAGAGCAAGGAAAGTTCAACTGGGAAGCGACCGATCAATGGGTGAAGGGGGCGCACAATAAAGGAAAAAATATTATTGCTGGTCCGCTCCTTGATTTTTCACAGAAAGACGCAATCCCCCATTGGGTTCGAGCGTGGGAACATGATTTTTCAGAATTCAAGGATCGCTGTTATGATTTTATTGAGCGTGTCATTCACAGGTACGGCGGTGCAATTTCTTTTTGGAACGTGACATCTGGCATCAACACCAACGCCCATGTTCGACTCTCTGTTCCAAGCATGGTAGATCTGATTCGCACAGCTACTCTTGTCGTTCGTCAAACTAGAAGAGACGCTCGCGTCATGATTGAATTTTCAGAACCATTTTCAGAATTCGTGGCTACTGATTCTGATGCAGCAAGTTTGCAAGTATTTTGGAGTAGATTACAGCAAGAAGGGGTCAATTTAGATGCTTTGGGTGTGCAGGTCCTTGGTGGATTTTCGGGTGGGAGAGCCACACGGGACCTCATGAACTATAGTTCTTTGCTCGACCGATTCCATTTGTTCGAAATACCGCTTATTATTTCTAGTTTGGGTGTTCCTTGTGAGATAATAGATGAGCGAGGTGGTTGGTGGAAATCACCTTGGACTGAAGAAAATCAACAGCAGTGGGCAAACTATATGTTTTTCATTGCTTTAAGCAAACCCTATGTAGAGTCAGTGATATGGACAGACCTTTTCGATCACGACAATTCGCAACTCCCAACAGCAGCAATGGTTTCCAAGCAAGGAAAGCCAAGGCAACTGTTACGTCGTCTCGTTGCGTTTCGCAGGAAACTTCAACAACCCCTCGGAGAAAGGCAACTCCCCTCGAAAGAAGCGTAGATCTTATCGGTTCTCGGTTGTTATTCATTCTCATTTTAGTAGCGTCATTTTCATTGGTTCTCTTTGAAGAAGTCCCAACAGCACCCAGTGAATTGCAAAAACCTTGGAGAGTTGACATTCAGCATGCACCCAAAGATGAACTCATGTTGCTTGAAGGAATTGGCACTTCACTCGCCGATCGAATAATTGTGTATCGAGAAACGCATGTTTTAAATAATGTTGAAGATTTATTACAAGTGCACGGCATAGGCCCCAAAAAAATAGCGCGGTGTAGAAGGACGATTTTTTTTTCAGAGGATAGTGAGTGAACACAACACACGGCATATTTTCATCACTAGAGCCTTTTGCATTAAAATTAGCAAGTGGCGGCAATATGACTGCTGGCCCAGCGCATGGGTCATCGCCTGCAGTGTTGGCATCGCTTGCTTCTAAAAAGTCTAATGTGTTGTTGATCACTGCACACGCAGAAGATGCAGACGAAGCATGTGCAACGTTGCATGGATTACAAACGCAGGCAGTGTTATTTCCAGCACTTGAATTTGAAGCAGCAACCGAGCTTGTTGCAGCAAGATTATCCTTGCTAGAAGAATTGAACGCAGATGTTTTTCAAGGTGTAGTTGTTGCGTCTATTACTTCAGTGATGCAAATGACGCCTGGAATTGAGAACATTGAAAGTACTGTGAAGTTACTCAAGCCGGAAATGCCTTGTGACCTCGTAGAATTGCAAGAATGGCTGATTGATGCAGGATATGAACGAAGGAAAACACTTGAGGAAGCTGGTCAATTTGTTCCTCGCGGTGGAATTCTCGATATAGCTACCGCCTCAGGCGAGTTTGTTCGGTTAGATTTTTTCGGCGATACGATTGAAACGATGCATGAAGTCGATCCAGTTTCTCTGGGTTCTGACCGAATGGTTGAGGAAGTTGTGCTTACAGCGACCACAAGGGGTACATGCACCTCAACAATCATCGACTATCTTTCTTCGGGTTGGATTTCGATGCTTGATGATATTGAAGAGGTTGCAAAGCAGGCAAAAAGTTATATCGACCGTGTTGAAGATACTTCAGAAATTGCACATTACGATGATATCCAAGCAAAGTTGTCACAAAATCTTTTTGGCATGGTTGGTTTTTGTGCGCCACCAGCAGTTGCAGTTGATGTTGTGCTTCCGATTAGTGCACTCCCGCAATTTGACACATCTGGATCGAGAGCACTTGCCGAGTTACACACACTTTCACATTCACATCACGTAACGCTTGCATGTCGCACATCTGGCGAAACGCAGCGTATGCAAGAACTCACTTCGCCTGGTGAAGCATTAGCAAATACACCCAGATTAGATATTGCTGAACAGTTTGTCCATAGAGGATTCATTCTCAACGATGCGTTTGCTTTGGTTCCGTCGCATGAAGTGTTTCACCGCTACGAAATGAAGCATCGGGGAAATCGCAAGCCAAAGACAATGCGACAAGCTATTTCACATTTTGAAGTAGGTGACATTGTTGTACATCGAGACCATGGCATTGCTCTCTATTCCGGTTTGCAGCAAGTAGATGGGCAAGGCGAAGTGGAATTTTTGACTCTTGAATTTGCTGGCCGAAAGTGGATGCACGTTCCTGCGACGCATGCGCACCTTATCCAAAAATATGTGGGTGCTTTTAAAGGGCGGCCAGAGCTTTCAACACTTGGAGGGACCAAGTGGTCAAGTCAAAAAGAAAAAGCAAAAAATGCAGTTGTTGATCTCGCAAGTGAGTTGATGCGAGTGCAGGCAATACGAGAAAGTTCTGCGGGGATTGCATTTCCTAAAGACACCACATGGATGCAAGAGTTTGAAGCGAGCTTTCCTTGGGATGAGACTGAGGATCAGATTCTCGCAATTGATTCTATGAAAAAAGATATGGAATCGCCTCGTGCGATGGATCGCCTCATCTGCGGCGATGTTGGTTTTGGGAAAACGGAAGTAGCGATTCGAGGAGCGTTTAAAGCAGCAGAGTCAGGAAGACAAGTTGCTGTACTTGTGCCAACAACTGTACTTGCAATTCAACACGAAAAAACATTTAGGTCAAGGCTTGCAGATTATCCATTTGTTGTAGAGTCGATGACACGTTTTCATACTCCAGCGGAACAAAAAGAAATTCTAGAACGAGTTGCAGCTGGTGATGTTGATATTTTGATTGGCACCCATCGGATTTTAAGCAAAGACGTAATATTTAAACGTCTTGGTTTAGTCGTTGTAGATGAAGAACAACGGTTTGGTGTTGAACACAAGCAGCGTTTGCTTTCACTGAGAGCTGAGGCAGACGTGCTGACGTTAACTGCTACACCGATTCCTCGAACGCTGCACATGGCATTGGTTGGGATCAGAGATATTAGTTCGTTGCAAACTGCGCCGGTCGACCGCAGGGCGGTTGTAACGGAGGTAACGAGTTGGGATAAAAATTTGATTGCAAGGGGAATTCGAAGAGAACTTGCAAGAGAAGGCCAAACGTTTTACGTCCATAATCGAGTGTACGACATTGATGCAGTCGCAGAAGAAATTCGTAGCATGGTTCCTGAAGCAAAGGTAATTGTTGGACACGGTCAAATGCCTGCGAGGCAGTTGCAGGATGTCATGGCACAGTTTGTGCGCGGTGAAATTGACGTATTCGTTTCTACTACTATTATTGAGTCTGGTATTGATATTCCTAATGCAAACACGATGTTCATTGCAAACGCGGATCGATTTGGTCTCTCTGATTTGCATCAGTTGCGGGGGAGAGTGGGTCGCTACAAGCACCGAGCTTATTGCACCTTGTTACTGCCAAAAGATCGATTGGTAAATAAAGTTGCAAGGAAACGTCTGCATGCAATCGAACAGTTCTCAATGCTTGGCGCTGGTTTTCAAATTGCAATTCGTGATTTAGAAATACGGGGTGCAGGCAACTTGCTTGGTGCGGAGCAATCAGGACATATTGCTGCGGTGGGGTATGAGATGTATTGTCAGTTGCTTGACAAAGCTGTACATGATTTGAGAGAGGGTGTCTCGCCGATTCTCAAAGATGCAATGGTTGGGCTCGGAATCACAGGGCGGATACCCAAGGTGTATATTTCTTCTGAATCGAGACGACTTGCTATGTATAGACGATTTGCAGAAGCGCGGGAGTTGGATGTGTTGAAGGGTGTTCTTGGTGATCTTGAAAGTGCGTATGGCACGTTGCCTGATGTTGCGAAGTTACTTGTGCAATATCATGAATTGAGAATTGCATCAACAAAACTCGATGTCGAATCAATCATGGTGCAGGAAGGGGATGTGGTTATAAGAACTCGTGATCCAGAAGTACTCAAGCGTGCGTTAAGAGAGGTTGACGGGTCTGTTCGAGAAGTTGGGCAGCGTCTCTCAAATGGGGCGATCGCAGTTTTTATGAGACCAACAATAGGAGTTCGTAATCTTGAAGCGGTGTTACTCCTCCTCCGTGATGCATTTGTGATCGCGGGTTAAATCCTCTCTGTTCAAGTTGTACAAGGTCTATGCCCGATAGATTTCGGTACCCAATGTCTGCTATGATCGACAACCCCAACAAAAGTACTCGAAGAGCACTTCCGCCGACTCACGACTCGGTGACGCATAAATTTTCGATCAATGGCCATGAAGGGTATCTCACGATCGGGCTCTTTGAAGATGGTTTGCCCGGTGAAATCTTTATCAAGATGAGCAAGGAAGGATCTACCCTTTCAGGTTTGATTCAGGGCTTTTGTAGAGCGTTTTCTTTAGCCATCCAATTTGGTCTGCCTCTTACCGATGCAATCGAACGGTTTAGAAACATGCGTTTTGACCCGCTTGGTATTACATCCAACCCTGATATTCCACAAGCTACGAGTATTTTGGATTACGTAGCGCAGTATCTTGATCTGGAATTTAATTGTTTATCTTGTGAGGCATCAGCCGCCTAGCGCCGCCGATCCCTCCCCGAAATTAACAACGGGCTCGCCTTGCGGCGAGCCCGTTGTCG
>JABHZL010000087.1 GCA_018656645.1 Phycisphaerae bacterium | reverse complement strand
CAATAGAAACCTTCTAGAGGGATCTGATCAATTGGAGTGGTTAGAAGGGGCACTCGATCAATCCAGCGCGACATGGAAGTTTGCCGTTTTGCATCAACCACCTTATACATCTGACTCAGATGATTATGGTGATACATATCTCACAACATCAACGCGTGGAGATACTAATGTGCAAAACATTATTGCTCTATTGGAAAAATATGAAGTTGATATTTGTTTTTCTGGTCATGTGCATGATTATGAGCGAACATTTCCAATTCTTAATGGAGAAGTAACACCAATGCATCAAGGGGGAGTGATGTATGTGACTACCGCTGGGGGTGGTGGGCACCTAGAGCATTTTGATCCAACAAATACTTGGTTTGGTCACAAGAAAGCCAATTACCATCATCTCGTCTATGTTGCAATTCATGGCAATCAACTTGAATTTCAAGCAATAGATGAATACGGCAAGTTATTTGATGTAATGACAATAAAGAAGTAGAAACTTTTGTTAGCAAGATGTTTTTTGAATCCCCGTCCCCACCGATTTATGAAACGTTTTGTTCATCATTTAAAAACAAGATACGGAATCGCAATTCGTGCCATCTCCCATATAAAAACCCATATCATTGCATTCTTCCTCAGTCATGACTTTGCACCAAGGCTCTTCGAAACCTATACAACAAGCCCCATATTGTGGTGGAGAGCAATCGTTACCCCAAGAGGAAACAATTAAAAGTAAGTCTTCCACATCAATAGTGCCATCCATTGTGACATCAGCATTCATGTTATAGCTATCCCAACTATTAATCACTTCGAGCAAGTCTGCAATATTCACAATGTAATCACCATTTACATCTCCACAACTCTCGCATGTTTCAGAGATGAAACAGTCTATTTCCTGTGTTCCATAAATCTGACCATTTGCATTTGAGCACACAATCGTATCTTGCAAGTAGCCACCACAGCAATACACATATATCCCGCCAATATACGATCCGACATTGTCACGAACAATACAATTCGTCATCATAAAACTCGCCATGTCGGCAAATATAGCACCACCATAAAATGAAGAATAATTATTTTTAAACTGACAATTATCAATTTCTAAAATGTCAGGACCCTCGCCAAGGCATACCATTCCTCCGCCAAATTGGCCCACGTTATCTATAATTGCGCAGTTTTGAATTCTTGGGCTCGAGCCTGAACATAGAATGCCTCCACGAAAACCGTTGCCCTGAGTTATTGTAAAACCAGAAATTATTGTTGATGTTGTTTCATTATCTCCACAGTACAAAACCGTTCGTTGGTTCTCCCCGCTGATAATAGTGAATTCTGAACCTTCTTCGCTTCTTAGAAGCACCGCCTTGCCATTCATGCTAATTACGTATTCACCGCTACCTGTATACGTACCTGGCATAACAATAATTTCATCGCCATCACTAGAGGCATCTACTGCTGACTGGATGTTGTCAAAGTCAGCTGCTCCGTCATCATCTACAGTCCAAGTGTCAGCAAGTGCTGCGCTTGTTATGAGTGCTGATATGAGAAGGTAATATTTCATATTTTTAACTATAAATATTTATACATTCATTGCAAGTTAAATTTTTTCAAAAGTACACAAAAAATCAAAGCCAATGGGTCCATTCTGTTTAGGAGATAAAGGTATTATTTTTAATTTGATACGATGTCCTTATGGGAAATAATGATAGTTACTCCTCGCCAGAGGACTCCACGGAAGAGTTCATTTCACCAGTTCCAATTGAGGGGTCAGCAACAGATCCATTAATAAGCAAAAAAATTGGTTCATGTACGATTAAACGAATCATAGGCAGTGGTGGTATGGGTACGGTCTATGAGGCAGTGCAAGATAGCCCAAGGCGAAGAGTTGCATTGAAAATGATGAAGCGAGGCATTACCTCACGCTCAGCGACTCGCCGATTTGAATTTGAATCTCAAACTCTTGCTCGGCTCAAACACCAAGGTGTTGCGCAGGTCTATGAGGCAGGAACACACGACGATGGCGAAGGTGGCGTCCCATACTTTGTGATGGAATATGTGGCAAATGCAAAACCAATCACTGTATTTGCACAAGAGAAAAAACTCGGGACTCGTGGAAGGGTTGACCTTTTTTCAAAAGTTTGTGATGCAATTCAGCATGGCCACTTAAAAGGCATTGTGCACCGAGATCTGAAGCCAGGAAATATTTTAGTTGATTCAAATGGACAGCCAAAGATTATTGACTTTGGAGTTGCTAGATCAACTGACAGCGACCTAGCGATTACAACTCTGCAGACAGATGTTGGGCAACTCATAGGCACTTTGCAATATATGAGCCCTGAACAATGCGAAGCAGATCCAAGTGATATTGATATTCGAAGTGATGTATACGCACTCGGCGTTATTCTTTATGAACTATTAACAGACAATTTGCCGTACGACATTCGTCGAGTTGCAATTCACGAAGCAGTGCGTATTGTTAGAGAGGAACGCCCCACTCGGCTATCTTCATTGAATAAACATCTTTCTGGTGACATTGAAACGATTGCACATAAGGCACTTCAGAAAGAACGAGATCATCGGTATCAATCTGCAACTGCCCTCAAGGAAGATGTTTTACATTACCTCAATGATGAGCCAATCAATGCAAGGCCGCCTGGAGCTTTAGATTATATTCGCCGATTTGTAAAGAAGCATACTGCAGCAGCAATATCGATTGCATCGATATTTTTAATTCTCATATGCGCGGTGTTTGTCATTTCAAATTATGCCGTCAAAGTCGAGAAACAACGCGTCAAGCTCGCGCAAGAAATAGAACGGGCTGAAGCCGTAAAAGAATTCGTCGCATCAATGCTCTCCTCGGTTGATCCTGCGGTGGCTGGAAAGATGGACAAGGAGTTAATGACACATGTTCTCGATTCTGCAGCTGATTCCATCGTTGAGGGCTTCGAAAACCAACCACTTGTAGAAGCAGAATTACGAAAAATCATCGGCGCTGCTTACCTTGACATTAGTCGATATGCCGATGCGAAACCACATTTGCAAGAAGCTATTAACTTGTATAACAACCATGATGATCTTGTTCGTATAAACAATACGATGATAGGCATTAGTTTGCACTCCCTCTCTGCGAGGATCCAACTTGGGCGGCTTCATTACTTGGCTGGCGACTATGCTAAATCAGAAAAACTGCTTAAGGAATCACTTGATCTATCAACAAATTCGCTTGGAGAAGATCACTCTGTCACACTTGAAGCGAATACTCAAATGGCAGATTTGCTTAACCGGCAGGGTAAATACGATGAATCAGAAATATTTATCAACAAAGTATTATCTACGCAGCGAAAAACTCTTGGCAATGATCACAAAAAAACTATCTCAACTCTTCACAACTTAGGAGTCGTATATTTTGGTCAGGGCAAATACGATGAAGCCTTGCCTTGTTTCCGAGAGTCTTTAGATGCTCAGCAAAAACATTTTGGTGAAGAACATCCATCAACACTCAATTCAATGTTAAACCTAGGCAATGTCTTATTCTCTATGAAGAATTACGTCGAAGCAAAGCCAATTCTTCTCAAAGTCCTTGATCTTAACCGCCAAATTCTTGGAGAGGCACATCCATCTACTGCCAACACACTCAACAGTGTTGGCGCTTTGCTTAAGGCACAGAAAAAATACGATGAAGCACTTCCTTATATCAAAGAGGCATTTGAAGTAAGTAAACGAGTATCGGGCGAAGATCACCCAAAAACTCTTTGGATCATGGGGGGCTACTGTGAAATATTAGCGGCTCAAGGAAATTTCTCAGAAGCAGTAAAGTTGAATGCACAAGCATTGGAAACAAGCCGTAGAGTTGTTGGCAATACTCATCCAAGCACAGTTTTTCTAATCGGAAACACTGGCGAATTATTGTTGGCTCAAGAGAAATACGAAGAAGCTGAAGTGATGCTATTGGAATATATTGAATCTACGAAGCGAAACGTCGGGGAAGATCACCCAGATATGTATTGGGGATACCAAACCCTTGCAAAAATGTATGAAGGCATGGGTAAACAAGAAGAAGCTCAAAAATATCGAGACAAACTTCCTAAAAGTGATTGATTCTCTGTAGACTTTGGATAATCACAAGATTTTGCTTTTATGCCTTGCAAACGCAGCATCTACTAATTTCTGAGTAAACCCAACATGGCCTTCGGGGTTGAGGTCAATGCAAAAGTCCGCACTGCCGTATGCTTCTGGTTCGAAGTACACCCCGCAATTCATATTGATTTCAAGGATGTAGGGCGTTCCGTCCTTGTCCACACGAATATCACACCTTGCAAAACTTTCTGCATTCATCGCGATAAAAAACTTTGCACATTCTTCTCGCAATTGTTTGGCGAGTTTTTTATCTGGCACTGGAAATGTTTTAAGCCCGCCATAATCAACGAATTTCATGTCAGAATGTTTGAAAGACTCACCTTCTGGAAACTCGTATTGAACTGGTGTGTAGGTAGTTGGTTCTTTTGGCTTTCCGGGAGTTTCGGCAATGAGTACAGTGCATTCAAGACCGTCGATGTATTCCTCGATGAGCGCCGCCCCATGCTTGCTGATAATTTTCTTTGCCTGTCGCCTTAGACCAGCAGGGGACATCACTTTTGAAGCGCGGCTGATATCAACACTAGCGTAACTATTGTGGTGCTTGACAAAGAGTGGAAACTTCAACATCTTGATTGCCTTCTCGACATCTTTCTCTGTTTTTGCAAACACAAAGTTTGGAGTGGCAATGCCATGTTTGGTACACGCATCTTTCATTTCTTTGCGTGTGGGCTCATAGCATTTACTTGTTGCTCCTGTAAATGGAACGCCATGTTTTTCTAATGTCAGAATAACCTCGATGCCAGGATGGT
>JABHZL010000084.1 GCA_018656645.1 Phycisphaerae bacterium | reverse complement strand
TTTAAGAAGTGCAACTGTTTTCCATGGCGCTATTGTTGCAAGTTCAGGTTGTGATCTTTCGTCTTCAAGTATTTTTGTGTGCCCAATGACTTGCATTTTGGAGTAAATCCACGCGCCGATGATTCCAAAGCTTGCTGCAACTGGATAAATCCAACGAAACGCTTCTTCGTTGTGATCCATCATTTCGCCAATTCCGAGTCCCACACTCGCAAGGATAATTGCCTGAACGGTTGCGATTCTCCCCGCAACATCAGCCCTATTGGCACGAGGATAATTCGCTTGCCAGACAGTTGAGCGAAGCGTAACAACCCCCGTCCAGCAAATACGTGTGCCAACGACGCAAACAAGAAGCATGAGCAATCCAAGCGGAGTGCGCGGGACAAATGAAACTGTTGCGATCATGACAACGACTGCAATTTTGAGCATGGTTAAAAAACGTATTTTGTTTTTACCGTGGCTGACACCGGCCCATATAAAACTCGAGATATTTGCAAAACCCTGCGCTGCTGCAAGTGCGGCGACTGCCCAATCGAGCATGGTTTCATCAACAGCTCCAGCGAAGAGTCGCTTTGTAAGTACGCCAACAACGCCGCCTTCGATTGCGCCCATCATCATTGGCAGAAATGCCCACGCGATGAGTTCGCGTTTGTAATGCGCGCGACTATCTAAGGGCATTGATTTTAAATGGAAAAACTTAAGAAGTGACACTCTGTGTACCGCTTCGTAAGAGGAAAAAACCGAATTGGATCAACAAAGTTATGGGGAATTACCGGTTGTGTTGACAACTGGTAGTGGTGAGAGTCGGCTTGGTCGGTTTGTGTACCAAACACGTCCGAGGTCTTCTTCAAACATGCGATTGTTCTGATTGTCTACCATCGCAAGATCAACATCAACATCGGTGTATGTTTGTGAAAGCGTTGACATCTCTGGAGTGACATCATGTAATCCAACACGGTTGCCAGTGCAGCCTGCGAGGAGGATGAGTGTTGCGATGATGCATGTGAATCGGAGAATATGGTTCATGTGTGACCTCTTTAAAATTGGTAAATCGAGTTGCACAGTGTCCCACGACAACTGTACGGTGTCAACTCCTCGTTGCACATACTTGGTGATGTACCAGATATGCTTTTTTGGCCAAAAAGCGTGCCTGGTACAATTGTTGGAATAATGGTATGGTTCGTTTGTGTTAGCAAGTTGCCTACTTGCGCTCGATCCTGTCGAACCCTCAGGGATCGTACCAGCCGCCTCGAAGACCATGCCTCTTACATGTGGAAGGTCGGGAATGATGGTTCACGAGCCCACCTCACGGTACTGGGTTCGAGCACAGATGGCAATTTGTTAGCATTTTTTTTGGAATGAAATTGTGCCAATTGTGGAAACGATCTACGAGGTAGTATTGTTTGTTTGAGTAAAGCAGCCAATGGAACATAAAAAAACTGGATCCAAATACTTCTAAAAGTAATTTGGATCCAGTGTGTGGGGTGGCTATGTTTGTTCTGTTAACTCCAGATAATTTCTCCAGTTGTGTTAATAGCTCGGTATGTTAGTGAGCCTGCGATGGCAACATCAACAGAGAAGGTTTGAGCAACGACAGGTGTGTTGCCAGCAGTAATTCGTGCAAGTTCGATGACTTCACCATCAGGCGCTGTTCCTTGTACTATGAATTCTTCGCCATCTTTAAGATCGATTGCAAAAATGTAGCCAACGCCAGTTCGCTCATTGATCGCAACGCGGATATACCCAGTTGGATCACCGTTTGTTCGTTCAAGGCCAACTGCAGGGGCTGATGGGTTTCGGATAAATTCACCGAATTCAGTACCGACAAGATCTGACATTGTTTGTTCAACATCGGCGTTGAGTGCATATTTTGTAATGTCATTGGCTCGATCAACTGCGTTAATTGCAAATGCAGCGAGTACCACTGAAACGCCAAAGAGAACCATGGCAACTGCCCGCCAAGCGGAAGTGCCTATTGATCGTTGGTTGTAGCGGGAGGCACCAGCACGAGCACCAATCAATGCAAGCGGGGCAAGTCGGTTTGCTTCGTCGTCTGCTGCTTTTGCAACAGCATCTAAAACTCGCCTGCGAAGCGTTGCTTCAGGAAGATCGTCGGGAAGAAGTGACTCATCAAGCGCGAGTTTTTATTGAATTCTTTGTATTTCTTCTTGTAAAGCGACTGGTGCATCTAGGAACGCACTGTTGAATAGATCTGTTTCAAGTGGCTCAAGCAAGCCGTATGCATCAAGAACAGCGAGTTCTAGAAGTTGTTTTTGGTCTGATTGTTCGTAAGTAGTCATAATGTTCACATCGTTCTGTTGTTGCCTTTTTAATGAAAGGCGCTTGTTTCTTTGTCTCCACGCTCCCGGAGACGGAGTAACCCGCGACTTAAAGCCGATTTTACGGTTCCAAGCGGGGCATCTAGTTGTCGGCTCACCTCACGTAGGGTGAAACCCTGGAAATACGCTCTCTCAATGACCGTTCGCTGCAACTCAGGAAGTGTTTGCAACTGTTGAAGTAACATCTGATTGCGTTCTTCTAACCATACCTTCGATGTAACAGGTCCATCGGTTGCGGTTTCTCCGTGATGTTCTCCAAGTTCTTGTTTTTTGGGGCGAACAGTTTTCTTTCTGATACGGTCAATAAGGTGACGTCTGGTAATAAGCATCACCCAAGTTACTAATTTAGCTTTTCTTGGGTCAAAACGATCCGCTGTTTGCCAGAGGCGTACAAAAATTTCTTGTACCGCATCTTCAGATTCAGCCGTATTCGTTAAAAACTGCCTTGAAAGCTTGTAAACGAGGGGTCCGAACCGATCATACAACTCAGCCACAGCCTCTTCTTCACCAAGAGCGACGCGTCGCATTAATCGATAATCAGGTTCATTCGTGAGCAATTGCCACCTCCACAATCATTATATTCGCAATACCGAAGAAGGGTTTCGAATAATTAGAACCAAACAAAACCCAAACACAGGGGGGCTATTCATGAGTGACCGATAAAAATAATGCAGAAATTGCAGAAAACCTTCGCAAATCGCGTTTTTTATTGTAGACTTACTGCGGAGGAGCTCTGTCTTTTTGCAGAGTAGAAAGAAAACAATGCGCACAAACCGCACAACTTATCTAAACGAACAACTTGCAACTGGCAAGAATCGTGGTCGATTAGGTTTCAGTTTGCTTGAATTGCTAGTTGTATTGAGTATCACTTCCTTACTTACAGGATTGTTGATGCCAACACTTTCTACTGCCCGAGAAAGCGCACGCCGGGTTGCGTGTGGCGCACACCAAAGAGAAATTGGTCACGCAATATCAATGTACGCAGGAGATCACCGTGGGCGTATCCCAGTAGCGACTGTGCTTGACCAACAAAGCCCAGATCCTTCTGAGTTATCACTTGCACGGAAAGCATATGATCCTGAAGCACCCCTTCCAAGCGCTGAGTTTGCACGACCAACAGTCCCAAGACCGTTAAGTGATGACAATTGGGACGCCCTTGGCCGATTGACGAAGTGGCACTATTGTGATACTCCAGATTGTTTTTACTGCCCAAGCCATGAAGGCGATCATCAACTTTCCAAACTTGCAGATGAATGGTATGAAGGTACACGAACAACAAACGATGCCCTTTATACAAATTATCAATACGTTGGTCATAAAGATTGGCGAACAGGAAAACGTCGCAGGTTGCTCGAAGGTTCAAAATTAGTTCTTGCAACTGACAGTATGCGAACTCGCGGAGATTTCAGCCATGGTGCTGGGATGAACATGCTTCTTGGTGATGGTTCAGTGAAATGGAAAGACGATGTTCGCATTCGTCCGCAACTTCCATTTATTCCACACGAAAGCGGTGAGCGTGATCTAGATGTCGTTTACGAGATCTTCGGAATCAAGTTCTAATAACTGAATATTGTGCCTACCAATTTGGGGATCTATCAATTCGTACATGGCTGGGTGAAGATCTTTGTTTAAGAGCATATGATCGATCTGAAACAATGGAAACGCTCTGTGATATGTGTAGGACCAACCAGCACCTGCTTTATCCCAACCATCTTTCATGTTTGGGAAAAAACGGTGCAACGAGTTACTGTTTTTAGTCATATTAAAATCGCCAATGACCAAATCCGGTTCAGGCGCATCTGCTTGACGCAACAGTTTTTTTGCTCTGCGAACAATTTCTCTTCTTGAGAGTCGCCAATCGGCTGGAAGATCAACTGCAAATATGACAAGCTCATGCCCAATTTGCTCAGTTGTATCAAGTTTGTAAAGAGAAATGTATATTCCATTAGAAGCAACAAGTGTTCTGACTTCAAGTGGACGGAGTGTTGTAAACAATGTGAAGGGACCATTAACCAACCGCTTCCCCTTTTTTCCTTGCCACTCTTTAATTACTGGTTCACCTCGAACCTTCCAACCATGTGTTAAGAGAGAAATGTCGGCATTTAGTTCTACAATTAGCGCAGCAGAATCAGCAGTAAGCCGAGATTTAGAGTGACTCATTGTCCACCCAAGAATTCGAAGATCGCCGTGTTTTGTGGTCGTAGAAAATACTCGGTTTTCTACAAAAAGAAACCAACCCACAAACAGAATAAAAACAAATCCTAAAACAATAGAATTTCGTTTGTCTTTCAAAAATACCAACACGATTGTTGTACATAAAAGGAAAACAAGTATTGCGAACGTTGGAATCCAAAACAACCATTGACTCCACAGCCATCTATCAGAGACAAATTGTCCTAATAACCACAACACGACAACGCCAGTTGCAAGCTTAAAAATCAATGAAGAGAATCGCTTCATTGTGTTATGGAATAAATGGGAAAACGAGTGGAGCGATTGTAATTGCTATGATTGCAACAAGAAGGGTGAGTGGAACGCCAAGTCTTGGAAAGTCCATGAACTTGTATCCGCCGGGACCATACACCATGAGGTTCGTTTGATACGTCACTGGTGTTAAGAAGTTACACCCCGCAGCGGCCATCATGGTAAAGACAAAAGGATATGGGCTGACACCTAACCCTTCTGCTGCTCCGATGACTATTGGAAACATGATGACGGCGGCACCAAAGTTTGTCATGAGTTGAGCCGCAACACTTGTGAGTATAAAGATTGCAAAAAGAGTGCCGTAATTACCGACATTCAAACTGTTTGTAAATTCTAAAAGTGCAGTGCTTGCTGAGAGGGCGAGACCACTTTTGTCGACTGCTTGCCCGATACCCATTGCTGCGCCTATGACAATAAGCACTTGGATATTAATAGCTTGCCTTGCGGCTGGTCCATTAATACAACCGGTTGCAACCATCAGAAGTCCGCAAAACCAAACAGCGGCAATCAAGCTGATGCCTAAGTATGTGCTTGTTGTAAGGAGTGCAACGAGAAGACCAAGAATTGCAAGTGAAATCCACGCTTTGTTGTGTAGAGGAGCCCTAGAGTTATCAACTCGTGAAACCAGATAAAAGTCTCGGCTGTGTCGCCATGTTCGCAAGAAACTGTTGTCAGATTCAATAAGTAGGGTGTCACCAACTTCAAGGACAATATCACCAATTTTTTGTTTAATTGGCCTACCTTTTCGGTGAATCGACAAAATAACTCCGTTGTATGTTGATCTGAACTGTGAATCTTTTACTCGCTGACCAACGAGTGATGAGCTTCCTGCAACGACAGCTTCAACCATCGTTCGGGTAATAACTCTTCCATCGATATCTTTAAGTTCTTTTGAAGCTGGAATAAGGCCGCGAATTTTTCTTAGATCTACTACAGATTCTACGTTGCCCACAAACAGTAACTTGTCGTCTTCAAACAAAATAATTTCTGGTGTAACAGCGTGAATAATTTGGTCGTCTCGAACAATTGCGCTGAGGAACAAACCTTCAAGACCTCTGAGTTCTGCTTGTTCAATTGATTTTCCAATAATTGGAGAATCTTTTTCAATTTGCATTTTGATTTCGTATAGGCGGTTGTCATTTTTTGATTCTCGAGTAGACGTTCGATTTGGTAGCAACCACTTTGATGTGAGAACGATGAACACCATACCTAAGATTGCAACTGGAATACCAATCCACGCAGCGCCCCAAAACGCGAGTGCACCAGAAGGAGGACCGATGTTTATGCCAGCAACCCACGCTGGTGGCTCATTCCACCATTTGATAAACATCATCATAATAATGAGGTTTGACCCAGTGCCTATCATCGAACCTTGCCCACCAAGAATGCCTGAAAAACTGAGTGGCATAAACAATTTTGATGGCTGAATATGCAGTCGTTTTGCCCAGTCGCTGACCATTGGAAGATACATCGCAACAATGGGTGTTGTGTTCATAAAAGCAGACATCGTGGCAACTGGAATCATCATTCGTAGTTGCGCGGTGACTAAACCGGAGGGCCGCCCCAGTAATTTTCTGCCAATTAATTCGATTCCACCTGTTTCTTGCAGTGCAGCTGCTACGACAAAAAGCCCAGCAATCATAAGAATTGGTTGGCTTGCGAATCCCTGGGTGGCATTGTCTAAACCAACCACACCAGTAAGCATGAGTACAACGAGACCGCCAGTCATGACCAAATCTGGACCAATTCGCCTCTTTATGGTCAATGCCACAATAATTGTGGCGATCGTTCCAATGGTGATCCAAGCTTCTAACGTCATAATGATTGTATTAGGCGATTGCTAATTCGCTTATTGCCTCAATAATTTGTTGATGTAATCCATCTGTCGCGCAGATGACACCTCTGTTTTGTTCAAGACGACTCCCATGTGTGAAGTCAAGGGGATTACCTGCAACATCACTGACGATGGCGCCGGCCTCAGTAGCGATGCACATGCCAGCTGCGTGATCCCATATTTTTTCAACGTACGTTTTGCTTGTTGGGAGGCGGAGGTACCCATCAGCTTGGCCACGAGCGACGAGGGCATATTTGCATTGACTATCGAGTCTTGCGGGCTCCCCGGGCGTTCCTACTGACTCGATGATTCGTTCACTATCACCCCGAGCGGAGTGACCTTTTTCAGCGGATTCGCAAAAACGAAGTGGGCGGTTAGAGTCGTATTGTTGTGCCATGATTCTCATTGGAGATGTCGTCGGATCGCAATCAGCAAATTCCCATGCACCGGCACCGGAAGACGCTGCATATACAACGCCTGTAACGTCTTGTTTGTTCAAAGGAAAAGCTTGATCGGAAGAGAGATTTGGGCAACCCATGACACCTGCAACAACATTGCCATTTTCAATTCGCCCTAAGGCGATTGCGTAGTGTTGGCCACGTAAAAACCCCTTTGTTCCATCGATTGGATCGAGTGCCCAGTATCCGTCGCTACTCCCATCGTGATCACAATGATCAATTGCGTCGAGCATCTCTTCTTCAGTGACAGATGGCCTCCACGCTCGAACCGTTTCGAATACGGCTTGGCGGATTGGTGCTTGATCCTCACTACGGAGAGCTTGTGCGTCTTCTTCCCCCACGATGAGGCAATCGGAGGCATCGAGAGAATCTGCCAAACTGAGCGAAATAATGGCTTGCACAGCATAATCAGCCACTGTGACGGGGCTTCGGTCATCTTTGGTAATTTGCCTTAGGCGTTCAAGATTACGCTGAACTGTCTTTGAAACAGAGCAAACCGTACAAACAGCTTCTAAGGCGGCAGGGACAAGGTGATGCTGGGTATTAAATGTGCTCATATTGCACTCTCAATCGACCAAAAGGCTGTTTTATGACCATAAATCGCTGCTCTGTTGAGACCTTGGAGTAATGCTTAGTGGAACAATAAATAGAGAGAAATAAAATCCCCCCACGCAGTTTGCTGCGTGGGGGATCGTGGTTTTTGAAATCAGTTAGAAAGAGTTAGGCAGAGAAAGTTGATCTGAACTCTTTGATTGCTTTTGCGAAGTCATCTTCTAGACCTTTAAACGAACCTGCTTCAACAAGTTTGTCTCTGGTTTCTTTTGCAGTTGTCCTCATGTATTCAAGCAATCCTTCTTCGAAGGCGGGCACTTGATCAAGTGGGAGGTCATCTACGAAGCCTTTTGCTGCAGCATAAATTGAAATTGACTGATCAATGGCATCGTAGGGGGTGTACTGACCCTGTTTAAGCAATTCTACAAGGCGAGCACCTCGGTCGAGTTGTTGCTGACTTGCGGCATCAAGTTCGGTTCCAAGTTGAGCAAACGCTTCAAGTTCACGGAATGCAGCAAGATCCAATCGAAGGGAGCCTGCGACTTCTTTCATGGCCTTAATTTGAGCGTTACCACCTACACGACTAACAGAAATACCAACGTTGATCGCTGGGCGAATACCAGAAGCGAACAATTCAGGTTGAAGATAAATTTGACCGTCGGTAATTGAAATCACGTTTGTTGGGATGTATGCAGATACGTCACCTTCTTGTGTTTCAATGATTGGAAGTGCTGTCAAACTACCAGCGCCGTTGGCATCAGAAAGTTTTGTTGCACGCTCAAGCAAACGGCTGTGAAGGTAGAACACGTCACCTGGATATGCTTCGCGACCCGGTGGGCGACGAAGCAACAACGAAAGTTGGCGATATGCATTGGCTTGCTTTGAAAGGTCGTCGTACACACAAAGCGCGTGCTTTGGCGTCTTGCCCTCCTTGCCTTGCCACATAAAGTACTCACCCATTGCACAACCTGCATACGGAGCGATGTACTGCAAAGGGGCTGCGGTAGACGAACCAGCAACAACAACAATTGTGTAATCCATTGCACCGTTTTCTTTGAGTGTTTCAATAACACCAGCAACGGTTGAATCTTTTTGACCAACAGCAACGTAGATACAAACAACCGCTTCGTCGGTGCCCCAGTATTTCTTTTGGTTGATAATTGCATCAATACCAACAGCAGTTTTGCCTGTTTTTCGGTCACCAATGATAAGTTCTCGCTGTCCACGACCAATTGGAATCATAGAGTCCACAGCTTTGATCCCAGTTTGCATTGGTTCAACAACTGGTTGCCGTGCAGCAATACCAGGTGCAACAATGTCAAGTTTAGAACTACTTGATGCGTTGATAGGAGGACCACCATCAATTGGGTTTCCAAGCGGGTCAACAACTCGGCCAAGAAGTTCTGGTCCAGTTGGAACTTCCAACAGGCGACCAGTAGTTTTCACAGTGTTATCTTCTTCAACGGCTAGATATTCACCATAGATGATTGCACCAACGGTGTCTTCTTCAAGGTTCATCGCTTGCCCCATGACTGGACCTTTTGAGGTTTCGAACTCAACAAGTTCACCAGCCATGCAGTTTGAAAGTCCATAAATTCGTGCGATTCCGTCACCAACCTCGACAACGCGGCCGACTTCAGAGATTTCAAGTTCACTAGAGAACTGTTCAATTTCTTGTTTAATGACTGATGTAATTTCGTCTGTTTTAATCTTCACGGTATTTCTCGATCTTCTCGAGTCTCATAAAAGGGTGTTAGTTATCCATGAACGCTTCGAAGCGTTCTCGTACGGCGGCGCCGCCGTTATTTTTTAGTTCTTCACCAAGTTTTCTCAACCTAGTTTGTAGTGAGCCATCAATAAGTTGGTCACCTATTCGAAGTTTGATGCCACCTAGTAAATGTTCGTCAATATAAGGATGAAGAACAGGTTCTTTACCAAGGACAGTTTCAATTTTCTGCTTGATTGCAGTAAGCGATTCAGCGTCAACTGCAACAGGTGTGATCACATCAACTTCAATACGACCAAATGCTTCTTGCAAGAGTTGGTCAAACGCTGTTTCAATTGACTCAAGACGATCTAGCCGACCCTTATTGTTGAGTACCAATAAAAATCTAAGCGTGAGGTCAGTGATTCGGTTTGTAAAAATTGCAGAAAGCGCTTTTCCACGAGCAGCAACATCAACAACGGGGGAAGAAAGGAACAAATTAATTGTTTTATCTTCGCGCGCTAACTCACAGATTTGCTCAAGTTCTTCAGCAACCTCCACGAGTTTGTCGGTGCCTCCAGCATCCATCGAGAGTTCGAAGAGGCTTTTAGCGTAGACTTTGGCTAATGCGTCTGCAATTGCGCTCACTTTGATGACCTCGTTAGTTCAGCAAGAGATTCATCTACAAGAGACTGTTGATCTGTTGCGGATAGTTCGCGGCCGAGTACTTTGCTCGCAATTGCAACAGCGAGCGTACTTGCTTCAGCGTGTAAATCACTGATGGCAGCCTTCTTGGCGGATTCGATATCTGTTGCAGCAGCTTTTTTAAGTTCTGCAAGTTCACGAGTGTTATTTTCGCGAAGCTCTTCTGCAGCAGCTTTTGCGTCGTTTCTGGCTTTGGCAATCATTTCCCCAGCTTCAGTTCGAGCTGAAAGTAATTCTTGCTCATACTCTGCAAGTGCTGATTTTGCCTGTTGCCTTGCCTCTTCAGCAGCTTCAAGATCGCCACGCAATTTTTCGTCACGTTGATCTAAGCCTTTGAGGATTTGCGGCCAAACAAACTTCATTGCGAGTAGTAAAAAAACCACAAACACAACGATAGTTGTTCCGAGTGTGAGTAACTGCACATCTACAGGAGAGGCAGATTCAGATGCAATGAAGGGAATCATCTAAGGGAGGTCCTTCCAAGTTGGGTAAATTCAGGGGGTTTGCGTGCAAACCCCCTGAACATGTAAACCCTAGTTTAGAGAATGCCGAGTAGGCCAACAACAACTGCGAAGAGGGCAACGCCTTCAACAAGTGCAGCAGTAATAATCATGTTGGTACCAATTGGGCCAGTCATTTCTGGTTGGCGTGCAATTGACTCAACCGCGCTGCCGCCGATACGGCCAATGCCGACACCAGCAGCCAAAGCACCAAGGCCAGCAGCGATACCGCCACCAATACCTTTGAAGCCAGAAGCAGCAGACACAGCACCTTCGGCACCTTCTGCAGCTGCGTGTGCAGCGTTTACGTCAAACATCATGAGGCCAAGTGTGGCCAGAGCAGTGAAAGCAACAAGCTTTTTCATAAGATCATCCAGTTCGTCAAATAGTGACTCATTTGCAAGTGCCGTGGGTGCACTTCAGTAAAGAAAATATTCATGGCCCTTCCCACGCGGACCAAAACTTAAAACTAACTAGTCGCAGCTTCCGCGTGTTCTTCATGCTCATCGTGGTGGGACATCTGCCCAATAAACACGGTTGTAAGGAACATGAAGATAAACGATTGTAAGAAAGCGACGAACAATTCTAGGAAACTAATACAGACGGCCGCAATCGTGGAGATTGCTTCTATGGATCCTGTGAGGAGCCAATTTTGTGTTCCCTCATATGCCATCATGCCAAACATTGTGAGTACGGCAAGCATGGTGTGTCCCGCAACCATGTTCGCAAACAAACGAATTGCGAGTGCGCCGGGCTTGATGAACATACCCATAAACTCAATTGGAAGCATGATTGGCAATAGGTAAAGTGGAGCGCCACCAGTAAGGTGATGTGCCCAACCACCAATACCAAGTGATTTGAATGCGTGCATTTGGATCACGAAAAACGAGACAATTGCAAGACCTGCAGTGACAGCAAGGTTACTTGTTGCAGTTCCACCAAAGACAGCCCAATCAGTTTCTTGGCCAAAGCCAACCTTACCGACAACAACTTGAACGTCAGCAAATGGAATCATGCCAAGTATGTTGCACGTAAGAATAAAGTAAAAAATTGATAACAAGAACGGCAAAAACTTTTTGGTTTCGTGCCCAAGCACCGGTTGAATTACATTGTCACGAAGATATAGCGTGACCACTTCAATAATTTGTGGAATCCGCCCGTTTGTGAGATATCTATTTGTCCCTTCAGACTCGTGCCCGATTGCGATTCGTTTTGCGGCAATTTTTAAAACAACAAATGTAACAATAGCAGCAAGCAGCAGTGATGCCATGTGCGTTGTGAACACGGGTTTACCAAATAGTGTGATGTGCTCTACTCCCGATATTGGTTTATCGAGAATGTGGTGAATCGGGTTGTTACTAGCAATAAAAGTGAACATGCATGCTCTTGTTAGTTAGCCGAAGTGGCTGTTTTTGTCAGTATTGTGGCGAGGACTTTGGTTTCTGCCACAAGAAGAAAAATAGCATTTAAAAGGAACGAAAATAACAATGGGCGAAGCCCAAATTGAGCCGCGTAGTATAGCAAAGTAGACGCCCCAAGTGCTGCTAAGAACCGTATAAATGACGTTGCAGACCAGAGTGTTGGCAAGGTTGCGACCGGTCGTAATTTGTTTGGAGAGAAGATTGCCAAAATGACAAGGGAAACAATGAGAACAAGGGCTGATTCAACAGCTCCAGTGCCAGCAATTTTTCCATCGAACCCCAAAATAAGTGATCCAACGACCCAAAGTACGGTAGCGAGCGATGTGGCGATGCACTGCGCTGCTGCTAATTTGCGAAAAGAAAGAGATATTTCTTGAATTTTCATTGGTCAAGGCTCTTGATGGCTTTCAGGGCATCTCGGATGAAGTCGACCATGCCCACAACTATTCCAACGACTGCGCCTGTGACAATGAATGTTCGCTCGTGTTGGGTTTGGCCAAAAAGCCACGATACTCCCCAACCGATGAGACCACCTGCAATGATCATCGAGACAAAAGTAAACCCCATCGCGGAGAGTTTCCAGAGCCGGTTTGATTGTGTTTTGGGCATCTGAGGATTGTACGCGACCTGTGGTTAAGTAGCCCCGCGGTCAAGTTGATCAAGGGTCACTATAATTGTGAGTCTATGGTTCAACGCGATTCCCACATTATTGATGTCACCCCAAGCCCGATGAAATCTTCGGACTATTTTTATGTTCCCGCTGTCCTCCGAGGGCTTGGAACAACACTCCGACATTGCCTTGGCAATGTCGGCCGTGATGGAAAAAACAAGAAAAATATTTGGGTCGTGCAATATCCTGAAGAAAAACGAGATGATCGCTCCGTGATCGAAGGCGGTCAAGAGCGATCGACGTTCCGAGGGGTGCATCGCCTTAACCGAGATGAGCAGGGGCGTGAACGATGTGTTGCTTGTTTTATGTGTTCAACAGCTTGCCCCGCAAACTGCATCACAATCGTGGCTGAACCAGCACCATGGGATGATCGTGAAAAGCATCCACTCTCATTTGAAATTGATGAACTCCGCTGTATCTTTTGCGGTATGTGTGAAGAAGCATGCCCATGCGATGCAATCGAATTGACTCCACGATATGAAGTCGTTGGTACAAGCCGAGAAGAAATGATTTTTAACAAAGACAAACTGCTTGAAATCTACGATATCACGATCGAAGACAAGCCAATGTGAATTAACAACTCGCCCAAGAATTAAAAACTTTTCAAGAGACCTATTCCGAACATGAATAGAGAACCGAGCAATAAAAAAATTGCCCAAACGAGGCGTTGTGTGGTTTTTCTTGCAAACGTTCCAGGCTCTGTTGACCACTCTAATTGTGATTCTTTGCCGCACTCAGGGCACTTTTTCGATTTTTGATTTGAATAGGAGAGGTCATATCCACAATCACAGTGCCACGCCTCTTCTTCTTTGAATGGAAATTGAAGCATGAATGCAACAAGTAGGAGGGTACTTGGCAACCAAAACCAATATTCATCAAAAATGTAACGTATCCCTATGGATTGAAGAATGTATTTTGGTCGAATTTGAAAAACATATTGAAGCACAAATGGGCACACGAAGATAAGTATTGCACCAACCACAAAATATTTTGTAACTTTTTTTTTGATCACGCCGATCGCCAGAAACGCGGCGTCAGTAATACGAGTACAGCGAAGACTTCTAGCCGACCAATTGCCATAAGAACACAGAGTAATAACTTAGATGCATCGCTAAACCATTCGTAATTTTGTGTTGCTCCAACTTTAGCTAATCCCGGACCAACCGTACAAATTGTTGCAACTGACGCAGATGCAGCAGTAGTAAAATCACACTCTGGATTTCCTGATTCTAATACCATTAATGCTCCCGCTCCTACTGTAAAAAGAACAACAACGCCAAGAACATAAGCGATTGTTGCAAGTTTTAACTCGGGATCTATCGCGGCTTTTCCTACTTTTAATGGACGAACTACGTTAGGTCTAAACGCACGTTCTAACTCACTGAGCATGACTTTGAACGCTACCCAGATACGAATGACCTTAATGCCACCACCGGTGGATCCCGCGCAACCACCAACAAACATCAACATGATAAGAACTGCTTTTGCAACAAATGGCCACGTATCAAAATCAGTTGTACAGAAGCCCGTTGTGGATTGTTGTGAAACAACTGTGAAGACACTTTGTGTAATCGTGTTTCCAACTGAACTTGATTCAACAGCGCCTGTTGTAGACACAAGTGGTTGCCCGCTACCTAGTAGGGAAAAAATAACAATTGCCGAGCCGCCAGTAAGAAGAACAATATAAAAACGAAATTCTGGATCTGACCAAATATTTTTTAGTTTCCCCCTAAAAGCAGCGTAATACAAACCAAAGTTTGCACCAGCAATCACCATGAATATAATGGTAATGATATCGATCCATCTTGAGTTGTAATATCCAAGACTCGCATTTTGAGTACTAAACCCACCAGTTGCGAGGGTTGTAAATGAGTGGCACGTTGCATCGAACCATTGCATGCCCGCAATTCGATATGCGATGATTTCAACAATTGTCATGCCAACGTAAATCATCCACAATACTCGAGCAGTTTCACGAATGTGTGGTCTCACGCCTTCTGGGTCGGGGCCGGGTGCTTCAACTCGAAATAATTTTTTTGCTCCAACACCAAGGCTAGGTAATACAGCAACAAACAAAACAACAATACCTAGCCCCCCGAGCCATTGAATCAGTGACCGCCACAAAAGAAGAGGGGCGGGAAGCGTTGAAATATCTGTCACAATTGTTGCACCGGTGGTAGTAAGTCCACTCATTGCTTCAAAAAAACAATTGATTACAGATTGAAATGGGTGATCTTTTTCAGCATCCATTCTTGCCCAAAGCAAAAAAGGTGCAGCCGAAACGATCGCGCCAACAAACCAACTTGTTGAAACCAGAAGTAATGCTTCGCGCCGGCCCATAGACCCTGTGCCTTGTTC
Organism: Phycisphaerae bacterium; assembly: GCA_018656645.1. Taxonomy (GTDB): domain Bacteria; phylum Planctomycetota; class Phycisphaerae; order Phycisphaerales; family SM1A02. Next base: position 2,094 of record JABHZL010000084.1, on the reverse strand, counting down.
ATCTTTTGGCTTCTTCCCCACGACAAGAAAAATACCAGCGATTGCAATGCCAAATGCAGCAGATAGAAGAATTGGAATATGTGTTGAGAGTGAGCGATCTTCTACGAATTCATATTCAATTGCAGACCAGCCCCAGATGAGTAACAATAATCCACTGAGAACAAGAACAAGCAAGCCGAGTTGTCTAAGAATGAGGCGGTAATTCATACCATTACTTCACTGCAAAAAGTTTGCGAAGTTCCTGTTCAAATCCTTGCCGAACAACTGCAAATACAACATCATTTTCTTGTAATACTTCACTCGCTGATGGGACAACACCAGTGAGTTCATCATGTTCAAGCACAACGATCATGCAATCAGGCATGAGGTCGAGTGCGGAAAGTGGTTTGCCAATGACCTCTGCGCCACGTCCCACACGTATACGAAAAATAGTCAATGCACCGCTAGCAAGTTCAGCAACTCGTGTTAGTCGTTGCCGGCTAAATCTTTTCTCAATTTCTTGGATGGCGAGATCTTGTGGATTAAATGTTTTGGTAATACCCATTGCCTCAATAAACGGACCGTAATCAGTTCGTTTGACGACAGGATAGGTTTGCGCAACGCCTAAACTTGCGGCCCAAGCGCAACTTAAAATATTGTGTTCATCCTTTGTGAGGGCAACAAAGGCATCTGCGTGTTCGATGTGTTCATCTGTAAAGACGCTAGGATCGGTTGGATCAGACTGTAATACTGTGACCCATGACAATTTCTCTGCAAGTTCTTCTGCTCGCGCTCGATCTGTTTCAAAGAGACGTATTGTGAATCCACGGTTTTTTAATGCTCTGCATAACCAAACCGCGATAGGTGAACCACCCATAATGACAACGTTTCTACGCCCAGCATCTTTTGATCTGAACAATCTTCGGGCTTCATGAAATACATCGGAATTTGCAACGAGCAGAACTTGGTCACCCTCATCGACAGTACTTACTCCACTAGGCAAATATGTGTCATCACCGCGAGTAATTGCCGCGAGCCTCGCACCAACGGGAAGTTCGACATCTGCAAGTCTACGGCCCAAACCAGAAGCGCCTCGGCTTGCTTCAAAGAGCTGCACTTCTATTGTGTGACCGGCAAGTTGCTCAACAGTAATAGCAGCAGGGTTTCGCAATCTTGAGGCAATCGCTTGTGCGGTTGTAAATGCTGGGCAGATCAAACTGTCAACTGAAAAGATCTGTGAATAGTCAAGGGTTTCTCGATCTAAATATGTACTGTGCGTGACAGTGGCAAATGTGCGATCGGCACCTAAGTATGAAGCTGTTGATGCACAAAGCAAGTTCACTTCATCTATATCAGTCGCTGCTATCACAGCGTCAGCATCTTCTGCACCAGCTTGTTTTAATACACTCGCAGCAGCGGGCTGCCCCGTCAGGGTAGCGATGTCGAGCGTTTCACCAAGAACTTCGAGCGCAGCAAGTTCGGTATCAACGACGGTAACGTTGAAACCTTTTGATGCAAAAATTTCTGCTGCGTGAGCGCCCGTTTCCGTGGCGCCGCAAATGATCATATTCATAGAGGTATTCCAGATATCGACCATCAGGTCGGGGCGGGGATAATACCCGCACTTTGCAAGCAATCCAAATAAAACTATCGAGAAGCGATGTTTTTGACCGTTAAATAGACTTTTTATTTCATTTTTTCACTAGACACCTCAGATTTGTAACAAATGAGCCTTGCCCAGAATTTTGACATTAACGAAATAATTTGCACGAACTCCCCAAGTTTGAAAAAAAGGTCTTGACGAATAGGAACTTTATTACCATACTAAGTTAGATGTACTTGGTAGTACATTCACGTTTGGGTTGAGAGCCAGCGTGTGTAGAGACTTGTAGAGAGAAGCTTAGGGAGCCTTGCCGATCCAAAGAAGAAATGAAACAACTCGCAGTGCGTGCTAATCATACCGCGCTGAGTGTCGTTCCATTTCTTCTGAATGCTTCCAAAGGATAGAGACAATTTGCAGCGGAATTGCAGACCTTCTCACAGAAAATTGAATCAAAGAAAGCAGAGGTTGCGGAGCATGACCACTTCAAATACAGCGACGACAAAAAAAGATTT
>JABHZL010000102.1 GCA_018656645.1 Phycisphaerae bacterium | reverse complement strand
CAGCACCACTATTTGTACCTGCATGATTATTAAACCATGCGCCTGCGATAACTCTACCTTCGCTTATATCAACACTCACCCCCATCATATCCCCGATATCACCATCTTCTGCGATAAGTTCTGCTTCTCGATGCCATGTCTCATCGACTAATCGGTAAACCAAAACCGTTCCAGAAGCCCATCCATTTCCTGTTCCAAGTGGAGACCCAATTACTGCAAGATCACCATCTATCGCAACAGATGTACCAGACAAACCACCAGGTGTTATTGGGGAGACATCCGTTTCGACTGGACACTGAGAAAGGCACGCAGACAATATCGCTGAAACTAACATGGTCCCCACGCGTCAACTACAGTTAATAGATCGGAAACATTTACAATTCCATCACCATTGATATCTGAAGGCACACCCGATTGTCCCCAAGTACCAACAACTTCTAACAAATCCACAACGTCAACAGAATTATCGCCGTTTACATCAGCGGGGCAAGGAGTTGTAACATTTATATTGTCACTTGAATCAACTTCAATCATTTTTGCTTGGTCATCAGCAAAAATTACACCATCAAATGATATATTCTCGCCAGCATTTTGAAAATGAATAGTTAACAAATGCGATGATTCTTGCTGGGGCGGAATATACGATGCAGAATTTAGAGCCACTCCAAGCACACGCGTAGTGTTATGTTCTATCATCCAATCCAATTTTTCAGTTAGTCCGCCATCAACGGAAGTTAAAGACACACCAACCATATCGAATTGAAATCCCGCAACTGTTTCAGTACTTTCCCACATAACCTCAGCCCATCCTGAACCATCGCCAGAAACAGACCAGTCACCAAAACTAAGAACATTGCCAGGGCTTGCTTTACTCACAATACATACGAGTGTGAATGCACATATATGTCTAAGCATATTAAAATCCTCCTGTTACCCGAATTGTGAGGCAATTAATCAAATTAGTCAAGTATTTTTTTGAAAAATAGAATCAATCATCCCCTGTGGGTCATCAGTGCCAATTCGAAACTTTCGACCAGAGCGTAATTGTATTTCTACTGCATCGAGACCAGAAATGTTATACAGCCATCCGTGGGGCGTCAAACGTATACCCCAGCCAAAAATCCACGAGTTCTTAACTTGTGTCGCTGAATCTATATCCACTAATAAATATGATTTCTTCCAAAACCCAGGGCCAAACCAATGTTTAAGTTCTTCATCAGTAACCTCCACTGTTAACGAGGCAAAGAGCCAAAATAGAAATAGCATTAATCCCGCAATTAATCCCACTCCAATAGCGGCGAAAGGAATACTTCTAATTAAGAAAATTCCAACTATAACGCACAGAGTAAAACCAAAAAATAAACTTGCCTTAACAACTACTCCGTCCTGTGTATGCTTGTAGTGCATGTGATTATTGTAATGGACTGGGGTTAAAAAAACCGACCTGTCTTCCGACAGGCCGGCTCAAGAATCAAAAATTCAATATGAACTTAGAGTGTCCAGTTAGAGATCACCATAAGCATATCGTCAATGTTAATTACACCATCACCGTTTGCATCTCCAGCACAACCAGAGCATGGACCCCAGTTTGCACCGATGACAACGAGAAGGTCATCAATATTCACGACGCTGTCGCCATTCAAGTCGCCAGGAACTGGTGGATCAATAATGATAATGTCATCTTCGCCAATGATAATACCTTGGTTATCTACATTCGATGTGTAGATGATGTAACCATTTGTATTTAGAGTTGCACCAGAATCAACAATCAATGTGCCGACATACATTACTTCGGACATTTCTTGTTCATCACCATCATTGTCATTGAAGTCAACGAGCTCAACTAGACGAGAACCTGACTCAATACGAAGCGTGCCTAATGGGAACGCACCAGCAGTGGATGGATTTAATCCATCTTCAATCGCACCCATGTCAGTACTAATCACTTCAATTTGTTGGAATTTAGCATTGCCCTCTACGATCGCTAATGTCGCTTGAGACATATCAAAACGAGTATTGTCATCTATAGAGACATTGAAATTTCCGCCAACTGCAAGGCGCCAGTTTTCGTGAAGAAGGAAAATGCTTGCGTTTTCGCCAACATTGTAATTGCCTTCCACTCGCATACCGTCTCCAGCGACAGGACCGCCTTCGCCACCACGAACACCAGGTCCACCATCAACTTCACCAAGAATAGTGCCGTTGTTAGTAAGGTCTCCAAAGACATAAAGAACACCTCGGTGCATTGCAATCAAACCGTTGTTTGTCAAGTTTGAACCAACCAAAATATCATCGGTCGCTCGCATTTCTCCATTAACAGTTGTGTCACCCATAAGGTCAGTTGTACCGCGAAGTTCACCATCAATGGTCAAGTCAGCGTAAACAACTGAACCAGCCGATACGGTCCATGTTCCAGTTGCGTGTGCATCACCATCAATACCCATTTCACTGTCACGTCTTAGTGTCGCATCAAGGATACTGACAGTAGTTCCTGAAAAATCAAGTGAAGCGCCTCGGTAAGCCAAAGCGGTGGCAACTTCAATCGAATCGCCAGAAGTCACTCTCGCCGTACCAGATGTGCCTGATCGGACTTGGCCTACATTCACAGCATTTAGTGAATTAAAACTACTTCCATCATGAAGGGAGATTGACAAATCTGCATTGTTAATGCAACCACAAGAGCATAAATGTCCACCATCGCATTGATGTCCTGGTTCTGGTTGACCATCGCAATTATTGTCTAGGCCTTTGGTATGGACAATTGAATCAATCTCATTGACGTGTGAAAATTGAACCAAAATGACATCGCCCTCATCGGCATCTATATTCGCACTAGAGAGTGACTCGTAACCTACAGAAGTTTCAATATTGTACGCGGCGAGATCTTCACAAATATCAGGGACACCGTTGTTATTCCAGTCAGTAAGGTAGTCTTCGCATTCATCTGGAACACCATTTTCATTACAGTCATTGAATATTTCGCACTCGTCTGGAATACCGTTATTGTTGCAGTCATCGAACATTTCACAATCGTCGAGGATACCATTTTCGTTACAGTCCCCATCAGCCATTTCGCATTCATCTGGTGTTCCGTTTTCGTTACAGTCTTCAGAAGTGCCATTGGCAATATCATCTTCGTCTGCTACGCCATTGTCATTGCAGTCAGCAAATTCACATTCATCTGGGATACCGTTTCCATTATCGTCGTAGCTTGTACCATTCAAAATATCACAAGCATCGTCCACTCCGTTACTGTTGCAGTCAGTAATTGTTGGATAACCAACAGTAATATCGGCGACGGACTGCCATGTATTATCTAATGCGTCTTTCCCTTGGAACAATCCATTCAGATATACAGTTTCATCAAAAGCACCTACGCCGATGATTGTGAGGCGAGCGATAAGCACGCCGTAGTGGTCTTCACAATTTTGGTTTGTAAACAAAGTCGCTTGTCCTTGAGGGTCTGCAGGAGTCACGAACCAAGTACCGTTTGCTGTACTCACATCGCCACCAGCTTCAAAATCTGTCCAATCAATGCCAATGTCAAGCAACGCATTGTTATCAAATGGATAACCGTCGCTATGCAATGCGCCAACTGTTACATAACTATCAAATTCAAGATCCGGAGCAAGGGGGAAAAATGCAGAGTTAATTGAAGTTGAAGTTGGTCCACCCATAGCGTTTTGGTAAAACGTCCCCGAAGTGGTCACTGTTTTATTGTTATCTGAATTACCTGCTACAGCATCAAGTCGCTCACCATCTGGTAGCACAGCATAAATTTCAACGGTCCAGTTATCTTCAGTAACATCCTCAACAAGCGCATTCGTGCCTGCGATACGATAATCAAGGCCAAGCATATCAGCAGTTGCGGCAGCGCCACAAATTAGTGAACTTACAAGTCCAAGTCCTAATATAGAACGGGTTTTCATTCTCTCTCTCCTCTATTCCCCCAAAGTTGTGGTATGTCATGCTCTTCGCACCATGCGAAAAGCACATGAAATCCGGAACAAGACATTAGTGTATTAAAATGAATACCACTACATCAAATAGAAAATAATAATTTTCGACAAAAATAAAACTTTTATTAGGAATTTAGCTTAGATACGGGCAAGGATTTACTCCAGACTCGCTGTTTTTTGATATGGGGCTCGCGTAGACCCCTTAGTTCAATTTTGCAATACTACTAATAAAAAGACAGCCCCCAATCCGTTAGGACTGGGGGCTGAAAAAGTCGGCAATGACCTACTTTCCCGCTGAGCAGTATCATCGGCTGCCTGGGCTTAACTTCTGAGTTCGGGATGGGATCAGGTGTGTCACCAGACATAACGTCACCGACAAAGCCAATCGCCGCCGCTAAGCGACGAGTGACATTCAAATATCGTTCATCACCTTTCGGTGATGAACGACAATTCTTTGTCGTTCATGTTGTAGTAGTAAACTTACATTCACCATACTTTCAAACAAACTTCCGTTTGTTTGAGGTACATTTTGAGTGCGCGATCTGTCAATATTGTTATTGTCGTTTGACTCACGACCGTGATTCGACAAGTGTCGAAGCCCGGTCGGCATGACAAGATCTTTGACCGTTAGTACCGCTTTGCTAAACATATTTCTATGCGTACACACGCGGCCTATCAACCCGGTAGTCTTCCGGGGGTCTCTCATTCTAAAGAACATGCATTACTCATCT
>JABHZL010000108.1 GCA_018656645.1 Phycisphaerae bacterium | reverse complement strand
GTGGGAAGCACGATGTCTGAATAGTTTGCAGACGAGTCCATACGCAAATTGATGTTTACAACAAGATCGAGCTTGCCGATCGGTGCATCTTTGTGCCATTTGACACCCTTCACCAAACCTTCAGCACGATCTTCGCCAAGCACATTGTTATGCGTACCAAGCATGTGCTTCAAGTTATATTCGTGACCACGCATACTCGTACCGATCAAGTTGCCACGCCAAATCCAAAGTACTTTTGGATGGTTCTCTTCAGCGTCAATATCTTCAAGCGCAAATTTATCTTTGCCTTCGGAAAATTGTTTCGCGACCCAGTTTGCAACTTCTTCTTCAGAGTTTGCACCAGCTGCGCGAGCTTCCTTCAGATACTCAATTGGGTTTTTCTTATTTACTTGTGGGTAGAACGGCATCCAGCCATTTCGGACTGACATCAAGTATTGATCTGCAGCGTGGCTACCACCCTTTTCAGGGAATTTTTCAGCCCAAGGCGCCCAGATTGGGTCAAGAATCATGCCGTCGTAACGCCACTGATCTGTATTAAAGTAGAAGAACGACGTACTGTTTTGATGTCTTGAAGGACCAGTCCAGTCGCCTGCACCGCCGAGGGTACCAATTGCTGCATAAGGTCGAATCTTTTCAGTTCCAACATAGGAGTGGAAGCCACCGCCGTTGCGACCCATGCAACCTGTAAGGATGCCCATCACTGCCATCGCACGGTGAATCAATGGACCACCGTGATACCAGTGCAAGGTGCCCGAACCCGTAATGAACATGGACTTACCTTGGGTTTTTTCTGCGTTTTCTGCCCATTCACGTGCAACTCGAATAACGAGTTCGCGATCAACACCAGTTTCTTGTTCTTGCCAAGCTGGTGTATACGCTTGTGTAGCATCATCGTAATCTTTTGGATAATTGCCAGAAAGACCACGGTTAACGCCAAGGTGTGAAAGAAGAATATCAAATGCAGTTGTCACAACAACTTCTTCACCATTTGCATTTGTTACTTTCTTAACAGGAACACCGCGAGATACCGCGACTGAATCCTTGCCCTTGCCTTCAGTTGCACCAAGTGTTGTGTCGAACGTATCGGTGAAGTCGGCAAAGTTTACTTGCACTTCTTCAAACGTACCGTCATCTGCAATACAAGTGAGCATTGGATCAAATTCTTCACCTGCAACATCTTTATTGTCGAGGTTCCAACGACCAGTATTTTCTTCTTCCCAGCGATACCCAAGCGTGCCCACAGGTAATTTAACTTTATCAGTGCCTTGTTCGAGCTGGATCAATTTCCAATCAGCATTTTCTTCGCCTGCGTATTGGGTAAAGTCAGTTGCACGCATGAATCTGCCTGAGAGATATGAACCATCGTCTTGTTTATCAAGTTGCACAACAAATGGAAGGTTCGTAAATTGCTTGACGTAATCGTAGAAATATTCACTCCGACGATTTATATGGTATTCCTGAAGAATAACGTGAATGCATGCAAGCAAGTATGCAGCATCTGTACCGGGACGAACTGGAACCCAAAGGTCAGCGAATTTTGTCATGTCTGAATAATTCGGAGCCAGATTGACAATTTTGCCACCATTATATTTATGTTCAGAAGCAAAGTGTGCATCTGGGGTACGTGTCATTGGCATGTTAGAGCCAACGACCATCCAGTACGTTGATTGATACCAATCCGCTGCTTCAGCAACATCGGTTTGATCGCCCCAAATCCACGGCATAATGTGCGGAAGATCGTGGTACCACTCGTAGAATGAAAGCATAGTGCCACCAAGCAAGTTGCAGAACCTGTGACCAGATATAAAACTCACCATACTCATTGCAGGAATTGGTGAAAATGATGCAATGTGATCTGCACCATATTTCTTCACTGTATGAATGATGGACGCAGCCCAAATGTCAGTTGCTTTATCCCAACTACCACGACGCCAACCAGCTTTACCGCGAGCGTTACGGTATGTTTTCTTCTTTTCAGGATCTGCTTCAATCGCAGCCCATGCTTCAACAGGATCCTTGCCCTTGGCAATTTCTTCTTCGTACATGTCGAGAAGAACGCCGCGTATATACGGGTACTTCGGACGCACTGGGGAATATGGATACCAAGAAGCAGAAATACCACGTTGACAACCACGAGGTTCATAACTTGGTGTTTCTGAATTGATTTGTGGCCAGTCAGTCTTTTGAAGTTCCCAGCAAATGAGCCCATTTTTAACAAAGACTTCCCATGAGCATGAACCTGAACAGTTCACACTGTGACTGGTTCGAACTGAACGGTCATACGACCATCGTTCTCTGTAAAAATCTTCCCAGTCACGGGGTTCATCGGCTACACGGAACCAGCGTGATGCTGCTCCATTTGAAGTTCCTGCGCTCATGCTTGCATCTCCTGCTTGGGTGCTGTTGTGGTTACTTGTTCTGTTCCCTCTGGAAGTTGGATGTTGCATCCAATTTGAAAGGCTTCAATAAATGGTCTGAAATCTCGAGCTGTGCCATACACTGAAACAACTGCGTTGCGTTCTTCATCGTAAACGAGATTAACAACAACGTTTCGTCCAACTGGATGTTTTCGGGCTTGCTCTTCAATCATCTCATCTTCGTGCATTGCTTGTATTGCTACATATTGCAATTTTGAAGGATGTTTTTGCCACCAAATCTCGAAATGCCAATCTAGAAGTTGTACTGTTGATTCGCCGCTTTCAATTGACGCGTCCATTGGATCAATATCCCACTGTAATACTGGTGGAAATCCTTCCCATGGTTCATCAGGAATTTCTGCTTCAGGTGAAGTGATTGGATCTGGTCCGAACTCACCGTAACCAATATCTTCTGCAACACCATGCCCCATCACAGTGTCTGCTTCAGAAAGAATATTTAGCGAGATGCCATCACGACCATGGTCTATAACATCAGTGGATTTACTCTCTGGCTTATCCCATGTCACCGAGACTTTTTCAATGCCAGCAATCATGCCAACTTCACGTTCAATTGCACCAGCAAGTGCTTGATGTTCAAACGTTTCAGTTTCTGGCTGTGCAAGTTTTACCATTGCTCTGCCATCGGCCACTGCAACGTCTTGCACTGTTCCACATGCAACAATGTCATTGCCTTCTTTGGGGTCAACCAAAGTCTTTAATTTTGTCCATACTGTTTCTTCGTTGCAAATCATTCTTGATACTCCTGCGTTATAAGCGCCTGCATGTCCTTTTTTGTGATGAGTAAGATAACGGATAATCAGATGCAGGTATCCCTATTCTAGCAACTTTTTTCACAATTACCTCTCAATTCACTCATAATGGACAATAAAAGTGGATAAAAAGCAACGTTTTTCTTTAATGTGGCGAAGTGTGGAGGTCTCGCATACTATAAATAGGTGTTCAATCTACCGTTCATTCTTTCTATCACCATGCTATGGACATCCTCGGAGACCACCATGCCGATTTATTCTCGATCTGGGTATGAAATCACACCGCTGACTGAAAAGCAGTTGAAACCGCTTCTTGCAGAACTTGATAGCGAAACCATTCGAATAACACAAAAGGCTGGAACTGAACAACCATTTTGCGGCACCCTTCTAGACAATAAAAAAAGTGGCTTTTACTCGTGTGTCGTTTGCGGGTTACCACTTTTTTCAAGCCAACATAAATTTACTTCAGGCACAGGATGGCCAAGTTTCTTCTCCCCTTTCGCGCCTGAACATGTGAAGTCCAAAATTGATACAAAATTCGATATGAATCGAACTGAAATTGTTTGCGCTCGATGCGACGCACATCTTGGGCATGTATTTGAAGACGGGCCAAAACCAACTGGAAAACGATTCTGCCTAAACTCAATTTCATTACATTTTATTGAAGATGGCGAAGAGATCCCAACGCAGTCAAAACCAGTTGAAACTGAAACTGCATATTTTGCTGGAGGTTGTTTTTGGGGAATAGAACATTGGTTTCAAAAAGGGATGGGTGTGATCAATGTCGAAAGTGGATACATGCAAGGAGAAACAAAAGATCCTACATATAAAGAAGTTTGTACTGGCAAAAGTGGTCACGCAGAAACTGCAAAAGTAACATTTGACCCAAAAGTGATCGCCTTTGAAACACTTCTCAAAGCGTTTTTCAAAATGCACGACCCAACCCAAGTTGACCGGCAAGGACCAGACATCGGCTCTCAATATCGTTCAGGCGTTTGGACAACATCTGATGAACAAGCAAAGATTGTCGATGCTTATATCAAGGAATTAACTGAGTCAAACGAGTATGACGTTCCAATTGCAACCCAAATAGAATCGGCGAAAACATTTTATCTAGCCGAAGAGGGACATCAAGATTACATCGAGACAACAGGTCGCGCTTGCCACGTTACTAACCCGTGGGAATAAACTGACCGTGGGTCAATTTATTCTTCTTCATCATCGATAGCTCGGCGAAGCACAACTAGAACAACAAAGGCAAGAAATGTTGCAGTCAATGCAAGTGTATATTGCCCAAGCCCTGAGGCAACTCCGATTGCAGCAGTCATCCAGATTCCCGATGCGGTCGTCATTCCTTGGACACGCCCGCGGGATTGAATAATTGCACCTGCACCGAGAAAACCAATACCACCAACTATTCCCGCGATCACTCGACTTGTGTCTAAACGAACCATCGCTTCAATCCCTGCTGCTTGTTCAACAGTTGCCAATTGAAACATCGCGTTCACACCTACAATTGTAAATGTAGCTGACCCAAGACTCACAAGTGCCATGGTACGAAGCCCCGCTGGTTTACCGTAAATTCTACGGTTTAGCCCAATAAGCGCTCCAAGCGCCAATGCAACAACTAGCCTAAGTACCATCTCAAGTGTATCTAATTCCATCATTACTGATTCTCCTTTTGGTGATGTACCCTCTGTTCCATCAAGAAGGTTCTTTCTTCAAGAAAAACAGCTTCTCGATCTGCGAGATGCTTTTTAATGCCATCAAGTTGCTCTTCTGCTTCCCTTCGAGCTTGCCTTGAATCACCACCATGGCGTGGATCTTCTTCGATTTGCTCCAAGTCCATCGCCATCACAAGCGCAACAAAATCGGCATCAATCACTGGTTCCCCTGCAGCTGCTGCTACATTGTCGAGTGCCTTAAGTTCCTCAGTAATTCGACGGGTAACCTCTTCAACATCTTCTTGTGGTCCAAACATCAAAAGAGATTCTCGTGTCGCGACCCGTCTTTGTTCAATAGATTCTTCAAGTTCATCAATTTTCCCGTGCAGGTTTTTGGTTTGCTGATCAACCGGAGTTGGAGGTTTCGGTGGATCAAACGCATCGAGATTTATTTTTGAACCTCTTTTGAGCATTTTGCAAAACCAGCCCGACACTTTGTACGCTTCGCGCAATCGTCGCATTGCAGTTGGTACCGGCGTGGGACTACCATGCACCGCCGCATTTCCATCTCTCCGTATTGCATGCATGGTATCTGCTTGTCGTCTCGGTAACGTTCCTGATCGTTCGAGGGCACCGAGCATCGCACCAAGATCTTTTGAAATATCACCACGCATTTGCAACGATGTTAGTGTTTTCGCCATCGTTTCAACCATCAAACGTAGTTTAAACATGCACGAATCTGGATCAGTGTGAACATATTTTTCCGCCTGTTTTGCAAGGCGAGCAACACGTTTATCAAACCGATCTAAAAATTGAAAGTTTGTTTCGCCCTTACTCATGCTGCACCACCGCTTGGTCGAAGCATGGATGCAATTATTCTTGCGTTTACACAACACCGCTGAAATACATCTGGTGAAACACCAATTGCAGAAGCGAGCATCGAAGCCCAACGAACTTCGAGTGGTTTCATAGATCGATCTGCGTAAGCGATCATCATGACACCAGTCAAAAGTTTTTCTGATTCTTCTGTTGGTAACGCTCGAACGCCAGCGAGACAATCAATCAATGTTTTGTTACTAATGTGGTCAGCGTCTTTTGCCTCTCGACACTCCTCTTCTGTCAGGCCGAGGATCGCTTGGGCGTATAAACCGGTTGCTGCCTCTTGCACTGTTGGCAAATCTTCTCCAGCCACAGCCATCGTGCGGGCAGATAAAAACCAGAGGGTTGGAAGGTCGAGCAAGGTGGGCATATTCGATATTGTCCCTTAATGGTGCAACAGGTCAAGTTCTGAATTGAACGAACATGCTAATTACCTATTTTAACAACAAAATAATGTGATTTTCTTGCAAAATTACGATGTTTCTCTTGACTTGAACAGTATTTCGTGTGAAAGTACAAGTAATGGCAGAAGGAGTATTCTGCTTTAGAGAGAAAATGCGTTTGGATAGTGCCTAAAAAGAAGAGAGAGAACAATGAAAAAATCACTTTTAGTAGCGAGCATACTCGCTTCCGTTACAGCAAGTGGCGCTATGGCAGACATGCTATATACCCAAAGTTTTGAAAACACTGACTGGCTCGGTGGAAAATATTTCGATACTGGCGATGCTGCTGTTGATCACTGGCTTACTAACAACGCAGGCGAAGCAACT
>JABHZL010000128.1 GCA_018656645.1 Phycisphaerae bacterium | reverse complement strand
ATCAAGGTAAACAGATACTTCGCCACATAGTGGTACGCCTACAGTCAGTAGATCCATTGACCCATCGCCGTTAAGACCACCATTGCAATCAGTAGTTGCATCATCGCCATCTTCCCAGCAGTCGTCACAGTCTAAATCTGCGCCATCAGGACAATTTGTATAAGGCGCGTCACAAGTTACATCAGCGCAATTTGTATCGTCACCTTCATAGTTGCCGCCCATAGCGTCGCAGTCTGCCTGTGACATGTCATCTGAGCATGTACTATCAGCAGCACAACAAGCACCTCGTGGTGTACAGTCAAGACCGAATGTACCCATCATCTCTAGAAGATCGTCCACGTTCACTGCACAGTCGCCGTTGGGGAGTGGGAAAATGTCGCCGACTGGACGGAAAGTTCCATCGCCTACTTGACCCCAAACGCCCATGAGCATCAAAAGGTCGTCAACGTCAACGATGCCCGAACCATTAACATCTGATGGACATGCACCAAGTGGCAAATCGCAAGGATCGACAGTCGCATCACTTGAAAGTCTGTATGCAGCGTCTGCTGTAGCTTGTTGATGATTATTTGGCATACCAAAGCCACCACCTGGGTTGCCTTGCCACGCAGCGGTGCCATCACCAATGAGTGAATCTGCAGTACCTGTTTGTCCACCAGTAGCAAAATCGTTCGATGGAACAAGTCCTACGAGCTGTGAGCCAGCTGCTGAACTCATTCCTGTATTGACGCTCATCAAGAAGCCGGCACCAGCCCAAGTGCCACTCATGGATGCATCTGCTGCGTCAAAGTATTCACTTGCAATATCACCAGTAAGGCTAGAAGCTATGGAATTCTCATCCACATATAAGTTCGCTGTGTACCCAGTAACAGTGGAAGGGTCAGTAAAACCGTTCCATCCGTTAAGTACCATTTCTACCATGGAAATATTTTCTCCAGTACCTGTGAAGTTATCAGCAGTGACAATGTCATAGATATCGTAAGCCGCTTCAAAATCTTGGCAACCAGTAATGTTCGTTCCAATACCTGCACCATCATCTGCACCAATCTGATCCATGACAACAGTCTGTCCAAAGGTGAAACTTGCCGTACAAACGGCAGCTGAAACACCAAAAATACAATTCTTCATAACGAAAACTCCTCTCTGTTAGTAAGTTGAATAATCTCTACACACTTAAATTGTGACTGTAAATGCATAGTAAGTCAAGCAATTAATTCATTTTTACATATAGAAAGGTGTTATTTATTCGATAGTAAGCGTTCCAATACCTGTTAGACCGCCTAACCCACCAATTCTGATCCAATATGTGGCACCTGCCACAACCTCATAATCGATGTTTGAATAGTAGGCTTGACAGCCAGAATCTCCAGTCCCATCACCGTTACAAGCAACTTGATTCTCGCATGAGTATTCGTACAACACGATTGACGTGTCGTAACTTGTCTCATCACACGTTGTGAAGTGAAGCCACTGAGAACTGTGGGCAACAAAGAGGAACCAAACATCTTGACTTTCTTCCCAATATAAATACGTGTCAGCACATTGAGAATCATCTGGCAGTGGATAACTTGTTGTTGCTAATGATGTGTCAAAATAGTTCTCGCCAAGATTCGCAAAAATAGCATCAATACATTCGTCTCCAGATCCCCCGGGAAGTGGGCATAAAGAAGTTGTGCAATCAGAGCTTTGCCCTTGGAACGCACCATCTGATTCTATACATAAAGTGCTTAACACATAGTTGCACGAGCCATCGTCGAAACAACAGGCGCCAAGAGTTGGACAGTTTATTTCTTGGCAAAGAGAATCTTCTCCGTGCCAGTTCCCGCCTTGTGCCAAGCAATCTTCTTCAGACATTTCTTCAAAACAGCCAGCGCCATCTTGCAAGCAGCACGCGCCCTTTGGAATACAAGCAGTATCCCATCTACCAAGAATTTGCAATACATCTAAAATGTCAACACAACAATCTCCGTTAATATCACCAACAGGGCGGTACGTTCCGTCCCCGCAATCGGCCCAATTCAAAAGTATTTGAAGAACATCATCGATGTTGATTTCTCCATTGAGGTCAATATCCTCAGGGCAAAATACAACAGGCAAATCACATGGATCACCAATAAACTTTGCTTCAGCAATAGCATTGATAGAAGCAAAAACAACCAGAGAGCAAATTACTATTTTATTCAACATCAAAAACCTAAGGTACATTGTGACACTACTCTTTGCATAGTCAAGTAAAAAAACATCCTACAGATCAAATGAACTGTAGGATGTTCGAAATTAGTTCAAAAACATCGAGTTATTCAATCGTGAGCGTACCTTCGCCAGTTCCACCTTGCCAACCGCCGATGCGAATGTAGTAGGTTTCGCCAGCAATTACATCGTAATCAAAAGCTGAGTAGT
>JABHZL010000101.1 GCA_018656645.1 Phycisphaerae bacterium | reverse complement strand
CGCACACGTCTCTTGGCTCGAAGCGCTCTTGCACAGGAATACTGCCGTGAAGGGCGATCCTGATCGTCTTTTAACAATTTTTACAGACGCTAGACGTTGGCTCGGTCGCCTCTGTGATGTTGGCGAACATTTATCGTGGCACTTGCTCTTTGATTTATCTGAACCCCACGAAAACCGAGACCACTGGATTCTTCGTTTTGCTTTGCGCTCAGCCGAAGATGCTTCTCGCGAAGTGTCCGCTGAAGAAATTTGGGCAGAAGCTGGGGGCGAACATGGTGGTGATGACCGACTCCCAGAGCTACTTCTCGGTGAACTTGACCGAGCATCACTTATGTATACCAAACTTGAAAAGTGTTTAAATGAATCAACACCAACAGAATTGATTTTGAATACAAAAGAAGCTCACCAATTTCTCGTAGAGTACATGCCGCTACTAGAGGAATCGGGCTTTCTTGTTGGAGTACCAAGTTGGTGGGGAAATGAACAAAGCCGGCTCTCAGCAAGTTTGCACATCGAAGCGCAATCTATGGATGAAGTTATGGCTGCAAGGCTTGATGGGCCATCAACAGATAGTTCCATGCTTGGGTTGCACGCAATTGTTGAGTGCAGTTGGAAGGTTGCAATCGGTGGACAAGTTCTTTCGCAAGAAGAATTTGAGCAACTGCTTTCTCAAAATGAATCACTTGTCCAGATCAACGGACGGTGGGTACATTTGCAAGAGGGTGCAATTGCAGAAGCAAGAAAATTGTTTTCAGATGGTGCGACTACACAAATGCCATTGGTTGAAGCCTTGCGTTTAATTCAAGATGACGATGACACTGCCAAAGCCCTTGAAATTAGTGGAATGAGTGCAACAGGGTGGGTAAAAGAATTGCTTGATTCAACAACTAGCAATGCTAAACTCCCAGAAATTTCACAGCCGTCTCTTTTTGAGGGTCAGCTCAGACCATATCAATTAACCGGTTTACGTTGGCTATCGTTTTTATCTAGATTTGGAATCGGTGCGTGCCTTGCTGATGACATGGGGCTTGGTAAAACAATTCAATTGATCGCTCTGCTTCAACATGAGCGAGCAGAAAATCCAGGCGCAATCGGACAAACCTTGTTGATTGTTCCAACCTCTGTAGTTGCAAACTGGGAACGAGAAATAGATAAGTTTTCTCCAGAGATAAAGGTGCATGTTCATCATGGACCCGAGAGACCGCTTGGTGATGAATTTACTAAAGCAATTGCTGAGTGCGATGTCGTCATTACAACATATGGATTAATTCACCGCGACCGCGAAACACTTGGACCAATGACCTGGCACCGTGTGTGTCTCGATGAAGCGCAGTACATCAAGAATCCTCCAACAAAACAAGCGCAATCAATTCGCGCTCTTAATGCATGGCACCGAGTTGCGTTGACAGGTACACCTGTTGAAAATAGATTGATTGAACTTTGGTCGATCATGGAATTTTTAAATCCAGGCTACTTAGGTCCTGCAGCGAAGTTTCGTCGAAGTGTTGCCCGCCCAATTGAACAGCGTCGCGACCCAAGAAAGGCGGATCGCTTGCGACAAATGATTCAGCCTTTCGTCTTGCGTCGTCTCAAAACTGACGCGACTGTAATCGACGATCTTCCAGACTGTGTACAAACCAAAGAGTTTGCAAACTTAACGCGCGAGCAAGCAGGCCTGTATGAACACGTGGTCGGGAAGATGATCGGTGAAGTTGAACGCTCTGATGGGATTCAGCGTAGAGGACTGGTTCTTTCTACACTTGTAAAACTAAAACAAATTTGTAATCATCCGGGACATTACACACAAGCGGGGCATCGAGATGGTGCACCAGTTTCTGAAGTTTTTGCACCCGGTTTACAAGCACAACGTTCCGGAAAAGCAAACAGGCTTATGTCATTGCTTGAAGAAGTAATTGCAACTGGCGAAAAAGCCTTGGTATTTACACAGTTCCGCGAAATGGGTCGATTGCTCACTGCGATGATTCAACACGACCTAGATTGTGAAACGATGTTCTTGCATGGTGGAACGCCGCCACGTCGACGCCAACAGTTTATTGATCGGTTCCAAGATCCGAATGGAGGTGTGCCGATCTTTATTCTTTCATTAAAAGCTGGTGGTGTTGGGCTAAACTTAACCGCTGCAAATCACGTGTTCCATTACGATCGTTGGTGGAATCCTGCAGTTGAAAATCAAGCTACCGACCGCGCTTTCCGAATTGGGCAACAAAAAACGGTGCATGTACATAAGTTTGTTTGTACAGGCACACTTGAAGAACGCATTGATCAAATGATCGAGCAAAAGATGGAATTGGCTGAAAATATCGTGGGCTCTGGTGAAAAATGGATTTCCGAGCTTTCTGCAGGGCAACTCCGCGAAATGCTTGTACTTCGTGATTCGGCGTTGGAGACAGATCAATGAAAAGACCAACCAAGCCAAGGCCTAAAAAACTATCTATGCGACTGAAAAGTGCAATGGAAGATCTTCGTTCTCACCCTCCAGCATCATGGATGATTGAAACGATTGACACAGTCTTTTCTCCAGCAAATGTCGTTGCTGGAATGACGTATGCAATGGACGGGCAAGTCAGAGTGTTAAAAATTCGAGAAGGTGTGATCACTGCATCGGTACAATGTACAGAAGAAAAGCCATACAAATTACAAATTGACATTCCAACACTGTCTTCTGACGATTGGGTTAAAGTTGCACGTAGAATGGCAGTTGAAGCGAGAATTGCAGCAAGACTTTCTGCAGGCAAGGTACCATCTTCGCTAGCAGGCATGTTCCGCGATTGTGGCTTAGAGCCAATTGCAAACGGTTTAAAACCAGTCTGCGGATGTAATGACAAACGACCGTGTAAACATGCTGCCGCCGCACTGTTCTTATCAGCTGAACGATTATTAACAATGCCTATGCTGTTCTTTGAATTGCGAGGTACGACGACAGAAGACTTGCTTGGAAAATTACGCCAAGCCAGAACACTCGATGCTAAGGGACAGGCCGTTGCACACGCAGGAATTCGCGGCGATGATTTACCAAATATTCCTGCTGTTGATGAATGTTTAGAAGAATTTTGGAGATGTCCACATCCAATTCAGGATGCAGACTCTTCGCCCATGCCGCATCACTTGCCGCATGCATTGTTGCGCCGGCTCGGTTCGTCAACCATGCAGGGCAAGTTCCCATTTGCAGGTTTGCTAGAAACTATCTATGACGATGTCGCTCGAAACGCCGAGACCCATCGACGAGATGATTGAGTAACGACTGAAAGAAAATCTACGCTTCGGGGTTATCTTCATATAACAACGACATTTTGTTGTTATTGGACGTAAAACTTTTTGAAATGGTACAAAAGTCGTCCATTTCTTAAGTCGATAGTCCCATAGTCCAAGTCCTACATACGGAGTTAAAACAATGAATAACAGAACAAACGCAACAGAACACATCAGACCAATGCTCGCAGCGATGGCAAGGTCCATTGAAGCAGCAAGGGCGAAACGCTCTACACCAGATACTACTTGCACTGTGTCTGGGTCGTCGGAGGGGACGACCTCGCTCGGTGCTAATTATAAAATTGGCAATCCTAATGCTGAAAACGGTAAACCGAAAGCCAAAGCGCAAACTGCGACTGGATCTTTTTTTAGAGATCGTGGCGAGTACCGTAAGGCGGGGTAACTCAAATACATTCATTCAAAAAAAGCGGCGTTCCAATCGGAACGCCGCTTTTTTTGTTATGTGTTTTTAAACCATTTTAGTTTTTCAAGCCGCGACGGCGGTCACGCAAGCGGCGGGATTTGCCTACTCTGTCGCGGAGGAAGTACAACTTCGCACGTCGAGCATCGCCTTGGCGCACAACTTCGAGTTTCGCAATTCGTGGGGAATGCAATGGGAAAATTCGTTCAACACCTTCGTTTGCAACGATCCGTCTAACAGTAATGGTTGCATTTACTCCACGGCTCTTTTGTCCGATGAGGACGCCTTGGAAAACTTGGATACGTTCTTTTTCACCTTCAACGATGGTGTAGTGCACGTTGATGGTGTCACCGACATGGAAATCTGGAAAGAAATCTGCATCGCGCAATTGGTTTTCTGTGATTGATTCAACTAGTTTTTGGCTGCCCATGGTTGGGTTCCTTTCTTAAACATCCAGTTGCAGCAACAATGCTACTTCCGGGGGTGACTTGAGTCTTGCTCAGGGGTCAACTTCCTCATTGTCGAGCAGGTCTGGGCGTCGCGATTTGGTTCGCGATTCCATTTGCTCTTGTCGCCACTGATCAACGGCTTTGTGGTCACCGCTTAGTAGCACTTCTGGCACTTCCTTTTCATTCCATACACGGGGACGCGTGTAGTGAGGGCAGTCGAGTAGGCGTTTGCCATCGATGCCCCTCTCTGAAAAGGAGTCTTGATCGGCAGAATCTGCATGACCAAGAACGCCTGGGAGAAGTCTGACAACTGCGTCAACAAGAAGCAGGGCAGGGATTTCTCCGCCGCTGAGCACATAATCTCCTGTGCTCAGTTCGAGTGGATCGAGTGTTTCAATAACACGTTCGTCGATCCCTTCGTAGTGTCCCGCGATGAGAAGCAAATGCTTTTCACTCGCGAGTTGTTCGACCCTTTCTTGTTTCAATACTTCGCCTTGGGGCGTAAAGTGAATTCGAAGAGCGGGGTCTTTGGATTGTCGCTCAACTTCCTGCACTGCATCGTGCAATGGTTGGCACATCATCACCATTCCAGGTCCACCGCCAAAGGGGCGATGATCAACCTTTCGGTGTTTGTTGTCGGCCCAAGTGCGAATGTCGTGAACATGTATCTCGACATGACCGCCATCTTGTGCTCTATTGACGATGCTCGTTGCAAGTGTTGCTTCGAGCATCTCTGGAAAGAGTGTAAGAATGTCGATCCGCATGGTTGGACCCAATAGATCAGAAGATCTATTTTTCGGGAGCGAGTTTCTTTCCGGGTGTTGGATCGATATCAGCTCGTTTCAGAAGGCTTGCAACAGTGCTTGAAGGTTGCGCGCCAACACTGAGCCAGTAATCAATGCGATCCGCCTTGAAGCTCAGTTGTTTATCTTCAGGTGCAATTGGATCGTACCAACCAAGTTCTTCGATCACTCGACCGTCACGAGGTGCGCGTTTATCCATTGCGTTGAGTCGGTAAAAAGGACGATGTCGACGTCCTAGACGTTTAAGGCGTAATACCACCATAGGGGCATTGTCTCCTTCGTTAGGCTTCATTCGTTCTTGCAAACTGTGGACCGTTGAGCTTGGTATTAGACCGTCTAACCCTAGCCGTGCGAACCACTTCATGAAGCGATCATTTGAGCCACGTAGTGTACCAAAAATACCCCCGCTAGTTGTTTTCCCACTTATCTCCCCAAAATTCAACCTGTGGTCAGGTTGATTCGAGGTCAATGTAGAAGTGAAGCAACGAAACCAGAATACGCTGCAGCGATATTGTTTGCCCAGAGGAAGACAGCGCTGCCAGCGTTGGACATGACGAGCATGAGCATGAGGAATAAGCCGATCATCGGTGCTTGGGGTTTGGAATACAGTTTGCCGATTTCAGGGAATAGATTCGCAAGAATAGTGGAGCCATCAAGTGGGGGGATGGGTAATAAATTAAAAGCGAATAGAACAAAGTTTAAAAAACCACCAGTAAAGAGAAACGCCATCAGGTGATGCACGTTTTCGCTTTCTTCAGCCTGCGATGCAACCACACCAAGGGCGGTCAAGGTTAAAAAGGCCAACACCAAATTCATGATTGGTCCCGCAGCTGAAACCAAAATGCGTCCCCATTTACCGTGTCTAAAACGGTAAGGATTTACCGGCATCATTCCCCAAGCGATGCCAATAATTAAAAATACAACAATAGATGGAACGCCCATGTGCACAACAGGATTTGCAGTCAAATGACCAGTTTTTCGTGGTGTATTATCACCTTCCCACAGCGCTGCCCAACCATGTGCAAGTTCGTGCAAACTAATTGACGCAAGTACCCAAAAAATCCAGGCAACTAATTCAGTAGCTCTTCCAGCGTTCCATAGCTCGTGAACCCACCAACCTCCACTCATTGATTACTATCTTTCAATGCTGATTGAATCTCTTCAATTTTTGGCAAACCATGGCTCCAATTTCTACAACTTACTGCGCGGTCTGAGGAAGGCTCGACACCGAATAAATCTTCTCCATCGACAAGAATTGTTGGTGCTCCCCAGCCAAGGAGTGGATCGCCGGTTTGTAAATGCATTAAGTCAACCTCAATAATTTCACTTTTTGGCGAAGCAGCACGAAGACGCTCCAATAGGATCGGTGTGTTTGGGCATCCATCAAACCCTAAAAATTTGATTGGTTGCTGAGATGTATAAGCTGTTATTGCCATAAATAGTAGGAACAAGGTGCATTTTAGGGTTTGCCAATACATCTTATATAGCATACGCTGACACACCTATGTCTGAAGAGGCACAAAAACGAACAGATGAAGAGCTTCTCGCCGCCCATATTGATGGTGATAGACGAGCTTTTCCCGAATTAATGGAGCGGTATAAGAATGATCTACTCCACTTTCTCATTCGTTTTGTAGGCAAAAGAGCGGCCGCAGAAGATGTTTTTCAGGAAGCTTTTCTCCAAGTTCACGTCTCAGCGGAGACTTTTGACCTCACAAGGCGATTTAAACCGTGGCTTTTTACAATTGC
This sequence comes from Phycisphaerae bacterium, assembly GCA_018656645.1. Classification (GTDB taxonomy): domain Bacteria; phylum Planctomycetota; class Phycisphaerae; order Phycisphaerales; family SM1A02. Next base: position 2,954 of record JABHZL010000101.1, on the reverse strand, counting down.
TGCGAACAAAGGTAGGGACTGGCATCGTAAGCATTCAAAGCGGACGATGATGTCATTGTCCCAAGATGTGGGTGGAGAGGGTGAAGGAGCCCGCTTCGTAGACCTTTTAGAGAGTGATCAGGAACTGCCAGATGCAAATTTACTCGAAACAGAACAAGCAGACCAAGTTCGAGCAGCGGTTGAATCACTTCCAAGTCACCTTCGAGAAATCCTATTGCTGAGTTATTTTCAACAAATGAGTTACGTACAAATTTCTGATTCCCTTCAAATTCCCCTCGGCACGGTGAAAAGTCGGCTGCATTCAGCAGTGGCGGCTTTTAGCAACTCATGGAAATCAGCCCAATCTCAGGAGCAAGAATGAGCAATCAAGGCGACCATTTCAACCTTTGTAAAGCAGACGCTGATATGCTTGATCGCCTTGTCGACGTTGGTTTTGAAATTGATCAACTTGAAGATCTCACTAAAGAAGAACAACTGAGAGCGTCTAACATTTTAAAAATGTTTGGTTTACTCAAACAGTATCCAGTTGAAGACGCAAGTGACACACTCATTGATGTCACACTTGCACGAATCGATCAGTACGAGTCTAAGCATCGCGCAAGCATGCATATTCAAACAGTTGATGTGCAGGCAACAAGTTCAGGCTTCGCATTTCGAATGCCCGATCTCATCAGCATTGCGTGTATGGTGTTAATCGGCGCGTCGCTGGTGATTTGGCTTGGTAGAGGAACTCGCGCTCAATCCATGTCATACCAATGCGCGAATAATATGGCAGCAGTTGGCATGGGTCTTGCAAACTTTGCTTTTGACAACAACGGCGCTGTACCAACAACTTCAGCTGTGGGTCTTGGCTCGCTGTTCGGTGGCGTAACACCTGATCGTATGAACCCCGATGCATTACTCGGTGAATATTGCAGCACGCATCATTTGCATTGTCCTGGACATGAAGGGACAGACGGCGGTGGTTTTAGTTACCAAACACAACGAAAAGAAATATGGGATGCACTCAAACGGCATCGCCGTGTTTTTGTTGTTTTAAGTGATACAAACCCAATTCTTGACGCAATTCTCACTGGCAGAACCCACAATCCATTGACTCCATCTCAAAATCACGGTGGAAACGGTCAAAATCAACTTCTTGATGATGGTTCAACGATTTCTCTAGTTGGACCTCCTGTCCTTGGTGGCGACAAAATATGGGTTCCTGACCGCAGACCGGGCAGGATTGACATTTTTCTAACTCATTAAAACCGTTTTCAATTGCCCTATTTCTGCTACACTACTCGGCTCGAATTGGAGTTAAGAAATGTCTAAGTTAAAACCAAACAAAGGTCTCAAAAAACGCGTTCGTCTTACCGCAAAGGGCAAGGTGAAGGTCAGCCGTGCATTTGGTGGTCACCTTCGCAGCCATAAGGATGGAAAAATGGTGCGTTCTTACCGTAAACGAAAACTTGTAGGTAGTGCAGATCTGAAAAGAATTTCTGCAATGCTTTGCACACGTTTGACTCGCGGAGACAAAAAGGCTGCAACTTCTGAGTAAATAAACACGCAATGTTTGACGGGTTCAAGTGATTGTGGCACGCTGCCACGACCCCCGATCAGGCTGAAAAAAGGAGGCAACATATGCCACGCGTACGAAAAGGTGCCGCACGAAACAAGGCACGAAAAAGAATTCTCCGCGAAGCTCGCGGATACTGGGGAACTAAATCACGACATAAACAACAAGCAAAGGTCGCGCTCACCCGTGCTGGTCAATTTGCTTACCGAGATCGCCGCGCTCGTCGCCGTGACTTCCGCCGAATTTGGATTACCCGTATCACTGCTGCATGCAGAATGCGCGATACAAGGTACAGTCGTTTCATGAACGGTCTTTCACAGGCTGGTATTTTGCTTAACCGTAAAATGTTAAGCCAGATTGCAATTGAAGATCCGAAAGCATTCGATGCTCTGGTCAAAGTAGCTGAAGAACATACGACTGCCCAAGCGAGCAAATAATTCGTTTTTTAACCGAAGCAATCCGTCACTATCGCTCAACCGGAGCGATAGCGCCATCGTCTCGTTTTTTAGCGAGAACGATTGTCCAATCAATTCCAAACATTTCCCCTAAGCGGGTATTAGAAGTTGGCTGTGGAACTGGTGCGTTTACAAAAGAGGTATTGACGAAACTGCAAGATGGCGATGTATTTCATATTGTTGAATTGAGTAAAGATTTTTCCGAAGCAGTTGAATCAACATTATTACAGCCGTTTCGAGAGAAACATAAGAAGATAGAAGTTGTGCTACACAACGCACCAATTGAAGATGCCAAACTAGAAGGCAAATTTGACACAATTGTTTGTGGCTTGCCATTTAATAATTTTCCACTTGAACTTGTCGAACATCTCTTTGTTGTAATGTTTGGTTTTCTCAAGCGAGGAGGAGAACTTGCGTACTTTGAATATCTTGGCATGCGTGGTCTGAAAAGAATTTTCGGGTTCCCAAGGATTCGGAAAGAAACGAAACAACGAACAAGGAATATTGATAACCGATTCCAACATCAAAATGGTACCCAACAAACTGTTTGGCGTAACATTCCTTCGTGCCGCGTAGTACGATTACGACAATGTTGATTGAACAAGTTTCTGCAGTAGATTGTTACAACTTGCGCGAATCTGTTTTGCGCCAAGGACAACCAAAAGAAAACTGGACGTTTGAAGCAGATGATGATCTACGAACGATACATCTTGCGATCAATAATGGGGAAGAAATTGTTGGCGTGGTTTCCCTTTTACCTGAAAAAAACGAAGCGGTACCCTCACATCCTTGGCGTTTGCGCGGCATGGCGATCAAAGAGGAGTATCAAGGGAGAGGCTGGGGACAAAAGTTGCTTGTTGCATTGCTTGCAAAGAAAAACAACGGCGTGTGGTGTACGGCACGAAAACATGTTGCCGAGTTCTATTTAAAAAATGGTTTCG
>JABHZL010000065.1 GCA_018656645.1 Phycisphaerae bacterium | reverse complement strand
TCCGGTAGCTCAGCTGGATAGAGCAACGGTCTTCTAAACCGTAGGTCGCAGGTTCGAGTCCTGCTCGGAGCGTTCCTCGCTTGAAGAGAAAGTTTCGCGGCTTACGCCGCGTTCCTTCCACTTCAATCTTGAACACTCCAAGTATCGTGGCTTCGCCACGATTGCGTGATGTGAAGCACATCACGCGGGACCTTCGGTCAATTGCGGGGCTATTGCCCCGCAACAGTGCGAGTCCTGCTCGGAGCGTTTTTTAGGGGAATAACGCGAGTTGGCTAAGTCTACTTAGGGTGATTCCGCAGGCATCTGCTAACACTTTTGCTAACAGTCAACAAAGAATTGTATCCAAGACACACGCCAGCATCCCATACAAGCGGGTTCTGCATGAATCTCGCCTATTTTCCTTGTATTTCTTCCTGCGTTTTCCTACTATTACGCATATAGAAATACGGGAAGATGCCCGGGAAAGGTTGAGAGATGAAGAAACTAATAACTGGATTGGTAATTGGAGCACTCAGTAGTAGTGCATTCGCTACCACATGGACTGTAGACGATGACGGCAAGGCAGACTTTGACAACATTCAAGCAGCGGTAGATGCTGCAACTGATGGTGATGAGATTATTGTGATGCCGGGGACGTATTTCGAAAATCTTAATTTGTCTTATAAGTCATTAACCCTCCGTTCAAAGGATGGACCTGATTCAACAATTATTGATGGTGGGATGAAAGGGACAGTTGTATCGATAGTTGGTAAAGGAAGTACATCGATTTCTTTGGAAGGTTTCTCAGTAACTAATGGCACAGGAACTGAATCAAATATCACTGGTGGACAAGACCACATAGGTGGAGGATTACTTATTTCTGGAGGTACAATAACTATTCAAAACTGCAGAATCTCTAACAACTATTTATTAATCAACACACCATCCCAAGGTAATTACCATGTTCTTGGCGGTGGTATTTTTGCTAATAACTGTGTATTAACAATCAGTGACACAAATTGTAACAACAACGTTTGCGAGGGATTCAACGACCAACATGACTACACTTCTTCGTATGCATTTGGCGGTGGGCTATTTTCACTGGACAGCACGCTTGTGATTGATAATTCATTTTTTTGGGGAAACATGGCTATCTCAACGGCCACAGGTGCGTGGACCTCAACCAATGCTTCTGGTGGCGCTATGTGTGTACTAAATGGATCAGCTACGGTAAGCAACTGTGCTCTTTACGATAATATGGTGGAATCAAATGCCGTGGTTGGTTGGGGGGCTGGCACACCATCTTTAGCAACAGGTGGAGGTTTTGCTGCGATAGGTTCTTCCGAAGTTACAATTCAAGCAAGCAGTGTTACAGACAATAATATTGAATTGACGAGTGGCCAAACATGGTATGAATCTGGCAATTCAATAGCCGCAGGAGCAGGTGTTTGCGCAGGCAGTCTTGTTTCTCTCGCATGGTTAAACGGTGTTCCAGAGGTTTCAATTGAATTAAGTGATGTGTCTGGAAACGTAATTTTGGTTGATACCGCTCGTGGATCGAATGCTCAGGGAGCAGGCATTGCTACAGTGGGCAATTCTCCATGGATTGGCACCATGCCATTAATAGCCAATACGAGTATTGAAAATAATCAGATTGTGAACGATGGCGGTCTGTACGACATTGGTAATGGTGGAGGAGTGTATTTTATGGGTGGAACTAATTATATTGAATCATGCACAGTTCGTGATAATGAGTCCCCAACAACAGGCGGTGCATTCTATTTTGAGGAAACGAACTACACCACCATATTTGATACAACTGTTTGCGGGAATAGTCTTGTACAAGTCGTTGGGGATTGGGTAAGTGAAGGCGAAAACTGTTTCTCTTTCGTTTGCAAGGAACCTGACTATAATGGGTTCATAGAAGATTGCCCATGTACGGGAGATATAGATGAATCAGGAATTGTTAATACAATTGATGTTCTACTACTCCTTGCTGTGTTCGGACAAAGCGGTGAGTCAATAGGTGATATAAACGCAGATGGAATTGTCGATGTCACCGACCTGCTCATCGTGATCAATAACTGGGGAGCGTGTTACTAATGTTCCGCACCGCACTCATCTCGTTATTCCTAACAAGTACAGCACTTGCTACCACAAGGACTGTAGATGATGTAAACCAAGATTGTTTTCAAGCGCAACCTGTGACAACCAAATTAACAGGAACTCTCTTGCTTAACGCAGTGAACAACGACCAAATCATAACGGGAATGTTAGATGGAAGTTCAAACCAGATGATAGTGTGGGCAAATGAAGAAATTGCCACGAGGGTTACTCAGTTCAACGAAAGTTACGGTGTATTGATTAACAACAATGGAGTTGCCGCTGGTTTGGGCAGCAATGGCATCTCTCAAGATGACAGATTAATTATTGCAAACGCCTTTGATGAAATTAGCACTATTGCAACAATAACAGGAAGTGCAGGATGGTCTTCATTAACTTCAATGAATGAACAAGGTTCAGTTGTAGGTAATTATTCTGCTGGCTCTGGCTCTAGTAATTGGCAGGCGTTTTTGTGGACTGAAAACAGTGGAATACAATTCATTGAACCAACAGCAGAGACAACATATGTATATGACATTGATGAACAAAACCAAGTGGCAGGACAAATTCTAATTGATGGAAGTTATCACGCAATGCTCTGGGACAATGGTTTGCTCACAGATCTTGCAACACTATTGAACTTGGAAGGCCATTCAACTGCGCGCTATTTCAATGCACAAGGGCAAGTACTTATAAGTGAATTTGCAAATGGCGTTGCAACATACCTATGGTATGACCCTGCTACTTCGTCCATTGTAGAAATCTACGAATTCCCCGTTGGCTCGTACACATTACGAGCAATCGCTTCCGAAGATGGACGTGTTGCGTTTAGTTGGTCTTCTGCAACACTTGGCCCACAACTCGCAAGATGGTCCAAGGAGGATGGGTTTGAACAAGCCACTCTACCTAAAAATATTCTTGTCATATCTGCTATAGCAATCAGCCTCGATGGAACGGTTGCATGTAGCGCATTAACATTACCTGTCTATGATTCAATCGCAATGCTATGGAGCGAAGGCACTTCTCCTGATTCACTACACGGACAAATACCAGATTCGCCAATAACTTCGGGTGTTGTTGCGATGAACGAAAATAAAGAACTTCTCATTAAAGGAGATGCGAAGCATTGGATACTGACAGAAGCGTGTATTGCGGATTTGGACAATAATGGAGTCCGAGATGTTGCAGACATTCTGATACTTCTTGGTGTTTGGGGGCAGACTGATCAAGATTCATGTGGGACAGACATCGACGGGAACGCAATAATTAATGTACAGGATTTACTAATCCTAATTGACGCTTGGGGAGCCTGTCCCTAACTGTTAAAATGATCCTTATATAAATACTATATATTGAAAAACATCGTTTTTTATGCTTCAAAACAAGTTTTAGTTTGAAGCAAGTACAATTTTATTGATCCAAACTCTATCTATTAAGGAGAATTAATGTGCCTATTACTACTATTAAAATTGTCCGAGGCGTTTTTAGCGAAGAGCAGAAATCTGCAATGATTCAAGAGGTTACTGAGGCCATGGTCAAAGTAACCGGTGAAGAAAAACGTGACGGTAACTGGGTTCTCATTGAAGAAACAAATCCTGGAGAATGGGCGATTGGAGGAAAACCAGTCGGCCTTCCTTGATAGCCCTCTAATCAATTATCTCCCTTGCGACCCCTTCCCTTCTTTTCACCCTTTGGCTTTCCTTCAGCCCAGTGTCAGCGTAAAACGAATAAAACCAACGGAGGATTGTTCGATAGAATCTCTACTGTGGAAGGCGAGAAGCAATCTAAAATCACGCAACTCCCAGCCAACAGGTTTGCGCAGAGCACTCGCAGGTTCCTTGCGTTGTGCTGCATCGCAAGTGCCACTTTTGTTCTCGGTGGATACATCGGCGCCGAACCCAACACACCAATATCGAATCTGAATAGCACATCGATTGGAAACCAATTGGTTCCACCGGCAACGTACGTTGGACGTTCGGTGTGCGCTAAATGCCACGAACGCGAGACAAAACTTTGGCAGGACTCGCATCACGACCTTGCGATGCAGGAGGTATCCGATGCAACAGTGCTCGGTGATTTCAACGACGTTACCTTCGAGCACTTTGGCGTGTCATCACATTTCTACCGACAAGACGACGATTACTTCGTAGAGACAGAAGGACCAAACGGCGACAGAACCCAATACCCCATCGCGTACCTGTTCGGTTTCTTTCCGTTGCAACAGTATCTCGTCGAGTTTCCCGGCGGACGATACCAAACACTACCGCTGTGCTGGGACGCACGGTCATCGGAAAAAGGTGGACAGCGGTGGTTCCACATCTATGATGATGAACGCATCGCTCCCGGTGATGAACTCTACTGGACGGGTCCACTGCAGAACTGGAATCTTCAGTGCGCCGAGTGCCACTCGACGAATCTGATTAAGAACTACGACAGAGACACGCAAATCTACGACACGACGTTCAATGAAATTGACGTGTCCTGCGAGGCGTGTCACGGACCGGGGTCGAATCACGCCGCGTGGGCGTTGACCGAACCCAAGGGAGTGGAATACGAACGAGGCAGTGATTTCAAACTATCGGTGCGTCTTAAGGAACCGCAACCTGCAGAGTGGATCAACGACCCAGCGACCGGACAACCGAAACGTACGACACCATTACTTTCACATATACAGCTTGATGTCTGCGCGCGTTGCCATTCCCGCCGAGGCGGAATCACCGCGGAGTATGAACATGGAACCTCACTACTGCAAACGCACCAACCGGTATTGCTCGAACCGCCCTTGTACCACGCTGATGGACAAATTGAAGACGAGGTGTACGTTTGGGGTTCGTTCATGCAGAGTAAGATGTTTGCCAAGGACGTGCGATGCGTAGATTGCCACGAACCACACAGCCTCAAACTAGTCAAGCCACTTCAACAACTGTGCACGAGTTGTCACCTGAGCGACAAGTACTCCGGACCCGATCATCACCACCACGAGACGCAAACCCTTGGATCCCAATGCGTAGATTGCCATATGCCACAGCGCACGTACATGGCAGTCGATCAGCGCCGGGATCACAGTTTCCGTGTACCACGTCCTGATCTGAGCGTTGCACTAGGTACGCCCAACGCGTGTAACGATTGTCACGATGACAAATCTGCGCAGTGGGCCGCGGACATGTGCCTAAAGTGGTACGGCTCACCGATTGATACACCAACATCTGCTGCACCGGCGATTCATGCCGCTACGATTAATCGCGCGGGGGCAGACGCTATGCTAATTGATGTTACGCAAGACGAAGCGCAATCGGTAATTATGCGAGCCACAGCGATGGCAATGCTTCGCAACCAACCTTCAAAGGAATCGCTTGCGGTGATTAGGCAGCAAATTCGCGCAGACGAACCGTTACTCAAAATGGCGGCGATGAGAGCGCTTGCGCTTTACCCGCCCGAAGTACGTTGGCAGATTGGGTCAGCATCTCTAGATGACGACGTGCGACTTGTGCGCATAGAGGCGGCTCGGGTGCTTGCCGCTGAATCTGAGATGCTTGCCCAAGGCAATCGAATCCCCGCATTTGATTACGCGATGAAGGAATTGAGAGCCTCGATCGAACTCAACTCAGATCGGCCAACAACGATTGTTTCTTTGGGAAACCTAGAGCGCGACTTGGGAAAAGTTGAAGCCGCTCGCCACGCATATCTTGAAGCCCTTCGGCTTCAGCCAAACTATGTTCCCGCTTCGATTAACCTTGCTGACTTACATCGCGACCTCGGTAATGAGGACGAGGTGATGCGCGTGTTAAAGGAGGCACTGCTTCTGTCGCCCAACGAAGCGACGCTTCATCATTCACTGGGTCTTGCGCAAGTACGCATCGATGAAATCAGCGCTGCGGTGGAATCCTTAGAGCGTGCGTACAAACTCGCGCCGAATGCGGGGGAATATGTCTATGTGTACGCGATCGCGCTAAACTCGACCGGTCAAGGTAAACAGGCAATTCGTGTACTTAAGCAGGCCACGCAAGACCATCCGGGACATCGCGACATACTCTACGCACTAGCTACGATTGGATGGGATCAAGGGCAACTCGATCTCGCGATAGGAGCCGCGCAACAACTAGTCCAGTTGGCGCCGCATGTTCAGCAGTACCAAGGGCTACTAAACTCTCTTACTTCTTTCCATCCTTAGACATTCTCTCATTGGGTAAAGCCATGGAGTAATCACCCCAACTGAGTTTGTGCAACCAATTCAAACCTTCCTGATGCAATGTCTTGAACGCCTGCCACAATTTGAACCACGCCGTTTTTGACTGCGTCTTCAATCATTGGCGAACGTGCCAAAATAGCATTAATCCCATGCTCAGCGTTGTGCGCGATGCAATCATCCAAATCACGTGTCGGTGCGAGTGCAACTTGAGCAAATAAACCATCTACAAATTCGCTTTGCAATGCGGCTGTGACTGCTCCACAACTTGAGTGCCCCATCACGACAATCAATGTTGTTCCAAGATGCCCAACAGCATATTCAATACTCTCGACAATTTCGGGTGTTGGAATGTTTCCTGCAACACGACAAACAAATAATTCTCCAAGTGATTGATCAAAAACAATTTCTGGAGCTATTCTCGAATCAGCACAACAAAGAATTGCTGCAAAAGGAGATTGTCCACCGACCAATGACGCTTGAAGTTCAGCGGTATTTTTTGCAGTTGTTTCTCCTGCAATGAACCGTTCATTGCCTGCAAGCAACTTGCCTAATAGTGTCATTTCTCTTCTCCTAAACCGCGATTTTGTAACAGCGCATCTACACTTGGTTTTGGAAGCGCATCAAGTGTGGTCTTAAACCTTGCATCAGCAACTTTCATCAGTAATGTATAGACTTGCGTCGCTGTGTGATCTGTGCGTGGGAGTTCAAATGTTCTGTCATCAGAACCTTCCCGAAGACGAACAATGTATTTCGCCGAGCCTTTTGCACAAACTCTAAATTTACTAGCTTTTTCCCACGTAGAAATAAGAGAGGTGAATGTACCGTGTTGTTCATCGGACATTTGTCCATGCCACGTTGTTTTATTTTCAACTGCGTTCAAACCACCGCCATAGGAAACTTCACGATCATGCACAAGGAACAACACATTTTGTTGCGGAGCACTCATTTCAAAACGTAGGTGTGTTCCTTGCACAACCGATTGGCAACCTGCAAGAAAGAAGAAAAACAACAAAAACAATTTCATTCTTCTACTTCACCCCTGTATTTCTCATACGGGTCGGGTCCAAGGTCGTAACGGTTGGGTTCCTCGTACACTTCAACGCCTGGCAAATCGGTTGCCCACGCGTACCCTGCTAACAACCGAATGATATATTCAAACGCTGGATCAGCAGGATCTTGTTGTCCAATGTAACGAATGTAATTCCAATACTTTCCTTTTGCCGTCACAGCAATCATGTACAGTGAACCATCTGAGGGTTTTTCTAGCAATTGAAAATTCACTGTCTCATCTGCGCGTGCATCGTTCGCCATTCCCATTTGATCTAGTCGATTCCAAACCATTGCAATTTGTTCACGTGTAAGGTGCCGAGTTTTTACCGGCAAAGTATTTGGTCCCCACCCATCCTCATCACCATGATGCAAAGAGCCGTCTGGAAATACAACGTACCGAGACGATCTCATGTGGGCAAGTGTGTGAGGCTCACTCGTCACAACCGTCACATCGAGGGAAAAATCGCCTGGGGCAATCGCCAATGGGTCCACCACAGGGGGTGGGGCTTTACAGGCAGCCAAAAGAACGAGCACAATCATTGAAAAAATCCATCTCATTCTTGGCAGAATAGCTATTCTGCACGCATGTTGGTAACTCACAATTGGATCAATGACTATCTCTCTGACAATCTCACCGCTGATGAGCAAGCCCAGTTGCTCACAGCTGCCGGTTTTCCGCTTGAAGGGACCGAAGAACTCGATTCTGGGGACGTGAGGCAAGATTTTGAAATGACCTCAAACCGTGGCGATTGCACATGCCATGTTGGCTTGGCTCGAGAAATTTCTGCGAGAACCGGAAATATCTTGGCTCCCCCTAACTGCGACTCTCCGAACGAGGATGGTTGCCAAGTTTCCGAAGTGGCGAGTATACAAAATGATGAACCTGATTTATGTCCTCTCTACACAGCTCGCGTCATTCAAAATGTAACTGTCAGTGATTCACCAGAATGGCTCCGAAGGCGAATTGAAGATCGCGGCGATGTTCCAAGAAATGCAGTTGTTGATGCAACCAACTTTGTGCTGTTTGAACTTGGACAACCAACGCACGTATTTGATTTAGACAAAATTGCAGGCGGAAAAATAATTGTTCGCAATGCAACTGAGGGTGAAAGGTTTTTACCACTCGGTGAAGACGCAAAAGAAATTAAACTCACTTCAAAAGATTTAGTTATTGCAGACGCAGAAAAACCTATCGCACTTGCTGGCGTGAAAGGCGGTGCCTCTTCTGCTGTCACACCAGAAACAAAAAACTTACTAATTGAAAGTGCAACGTTCGATCCGGTTGCTGTTCGCGAAACAAGCAGACGCCACAACATAGCAAGTGATTCAAGTTTTCGTTTTGAGAGAGGAGTAAATCCACGCCAAATTGAACCAGCATCAAACCGACTTACAAATTTGTTACTTGACCTCAGTGGAGGAAAACTTTGCTGTGGGGTGATTGCTAGTGGTAAGGAATTACCTACGCCAATCACTGTGTCTATGCGAACAGATTTTTGCTCACAAAAATTAGGCATCGAGATTTCTGAAAAGGAAATGGCCTCTGGTTTAGAACGCCTTGGTTTTGATGTTTCTGGGGATGGGGGCGTACTCTCTTGTACAGTCCCCTACTTTCGAGGTGACATTACCCGTGAAATAGATGTAGTTGAAGAAGTTGGTCGC
>JABHZL010000064.1 GCA_018656645.1 Phycisphaerae bacterium | reverse complement strand
CGTCAAGAACCCCGATGATAGCAGCCAAAACGCGTTTCTGCTCGTATTCTTTGCACCGAGAATCCAAAAACTCACCCTCGATGTATTTATTGTAATTGTCGCAAGCCCTCATAAACAGCCGTACAAACTGCGGTAGCGAGATTGAGGCTTCTCGCTTCTGGTTCCATGGGCAGGCAAATTCTTGATTGATCACCTTGATCCCGAGTAACCCATTCATGGACCTCATCTGGGACACCGTGTTGCTCTGAACCAAAAAGCAAAAAGTCGCCTTTTTGAAATTCGGCATTCCAATATGGTTGAGCCGATTTCGTTGTAAATAACCAAAGCCGATTTGGTTTTTCAGCTTCTAGGAAAGATTTCCAATCGTCATGTTCCCTCAATTCGACCTCCCGCCAATAATCCATGCCTGATCTACGGACAGCTTTCAGGGATAAATCAAACGCTAAGGGGTGAACTAAATGTAATCTGCAACCAGTTGCCAACGCTGTTCGACCAATATTTCCCGTGTTATTGGGAATTTGTGGGCAAAGTAAAACAATGTTGAATATAGGATCTTTCAACAAGTGTTAATGTCCGTACAGTGGATATTTTTCGCACATTGCTTGTACCTCACCAATCACTTCCTTACAAACAGCTTGATCGCCACTTGAAGCAAGCACACGGTCAATCATCGAAGCGACATGTACCATGTCATCTTCTACGAGACCACGTGTTGTGAGTGCTGCCGTACCGAGCCGAAGCCCACTTGTCACCATCGGTTTTCGTGGATCATTGGGAATACCATTTTTATTCACAACAATGCCCGCTGCTCCGAGCCAATCTTCTGCGTCTGCACCAGTCAATGCAGCATCTCTAGGTCGCAAGTCAACAAGCATCAAGTGATTGTCTGTACCACCACTGCACAAACGATATCCATGTGAAACTAAAGCATCTGCAAGGGCTGAAGCATTCATAACAATTTGTTTGGCATAGTCCTTGAATGAAGGTTGGAGGGCTTCTCCGAATGCCACTGCTTTTGCAGCAATTATGTGCATCAAAGGTCCACCTTGTGATCCTGGAAAGACTTTGCGGTCTACCAACTTGGCTACTTCTTCATCATTTGTCAAGATGATTCCACCGCGAGGTCCACGCAATGTTTTATGCGTTGTTGAAGTCACAACGTGTGCATGTGGAAAAGGAGATGGATGTTCTCCACCTGCTACTAGCCCTGCAATGTGTGCAATATCTGCCATAAGATAAGCGCCGACGCTGTCAGCAATTTCTCTAAATTTCGCAAAATCGATCGTTCGAGAATACGCGCTATATCCACAAATAATCATCTTTGGCTTTGTCTCTTGCGCCCTCGCTGCGATGTGCTCGTAGTCTAATGTTTCAGTATTTGTATCGAGATCGTAACTTTCAATGTTATAAAAAGTACCAGAGAAGTTTGGCTTCAGGCCATGACTTAAATGACCACCTGAAGAAATCGGCAATGAAAGAATCGTATCTCCAGGTTTACACAACGCCATAAATGCAGCGACGTTTGCATTTGCACCACTATGAGGCTGAACATTTGCAAAAGAACAACCAAACAATTCTTTCGCCCGGTTTCGTGCAATATCTTCAATCTGATCGTGAAATTCACAACCACCGTAATAGCGTTTACCGGGGTATCCCTCAGCATATTTATTCGTTAGCCAAGAGCCCATTGTATGCATGACTGCGGGTGATACATGGTTTTCAGAAGCGATCAATTCCAACGTGAATTGTTGGCGTTTTGCTTCTGCGGCCATGCTTTCTGCAACTTGTGGGTCAGCGACTTCAAGAACTGCAAGGAGTTCGGTGGACATCTTGTCAAGAATGGGCGATTCTGTTGTGTTTGTCATACCTTGTATTCTACACAGACTATGACATTTCTTCCTCTCCTTTTGCTGACTCTTACACCAATTCAAATCGATGGTTCTTTCAAAGATTGGCCGGATGAAACCACCAAACAAGAAGACGCACTTTTTCTCTATTCGCTCATTGATTTGCCAAAGCAAGCATGCCTACAACAATTATCTGAGCAGCACGTTGTTGAACTTGGGCAATACACCGTCATTTTCTCTCCTGAAGAAAAGGGATATGGCATTTCGTGTAAAAAAGGTGAAGAGTGGATTTCCCCCTACGAAGCAGGCGTTGTCTTTGCACCAACGACTGCTGCAACAAAGTTTGAATTACGCGTTAATAAGGCAACATTTGATAAACGTACACAAGTTTTTGACTTTACCCCACAAGGCGATTTCAGAGTTGTGAGTTGGAACGTTCAATTCGGAAATCTTCTTGAAGATAAAGATCGGGGTGCTCGATTATTAAAAGCTCTCAAGCCCGACGTCCTCTTGCTACAAGAGCTCGATGGCGACGATACCCCTGAAACACTTTCTGCTTTTCTAGACGCATCACTTGGCGACAATTGGGATGTTGCGATGACAAAAAGTACAGGTAAAGAACGACATCATCAATTGCGTAGCGCAGTTGCAACCTCACGCAAGTTGCAAGGAGCAGAACATATTGACTCTGGAAGTTGGAGACAACTCAAAGCAATTTTCACCACTATCGATTGTGAAAAGAAACCTGTCAATTTTATTTCGTTACACTTGCGATGTTGTGGAGGACCAACAGGTGAGGCAGAAGAACAACGACAAGAAGAGGCAAAAGCAATACGAGAAAACATCGCTGCCCACCAGTCACCACGTTTTGTTATCGCAGGCGACTGGAACCTCGTAGGGACAACCAAACCTTTAAAAATTGTGCAACAAAAACACTTTAACGTTGTTGATGCGTACCAACCTGATGGGTTACTCAATGCAACATGGTCAGATACATCGAGTTCTTTTACACCTGGCAGGTTAGATTGGATGCTTTACTCCCCTGAAACACTCCATGTTGTCAACTGCTTTGTTCTTGACACCTCTGATCTCAACACAGAAACACTCAATGCACATGGCCTATTAGGCGAAGACACAGCAGCCCTCTCTGATCATCTACCCCTTGTTGCAGATTTCAAACTCATCAAATGATTATTTCCACTGAAATTGGACCACTCACGCTTGGGTATGTCGGATCCAATCTCATTTGTGAATTTGGCACACACGCCATCGACAGAGCACCACCAAAAAAACTTGTGCTCCAATTACAACAGTACTTCAAAGGAAAGCGTATCAATACATTTGATGCTCCTTTACCACCAAGTCCCCCCTTCATGCAAAAGTGTTGGCTAGCGTGCCGCAACATCCCTTATGGAGAAACTATCACATACGGTGCACTTGCCAAAGCAGCAGGTTCCCCAAAAGCAGCGCGTGCTGCTGGCCAAGCAATGCGAAACAACCCAACGTCCATCATCACGCCTTGCCACCGAGTCATCGCATCAACTGGGAAACTTCATGGTTTTTCGGGCAAAACAGACCCGCATAGCAAAGAAATACAAAGAAAACAGTTTTTGCTGACTTTAGAACGATCAAACACCAACCCTCTATAATTACCGCATGAACATTACCATTGTTGGAACTGGTTACGTTGGTCTTGTGACAGGCACTTGCTTTGCAAATGCTGGCAACACTGTGATGTGCTTGGATATTGATCAAGCAAAACTTGCAAAGTTACGGAACGCTGAAGCTCCTTTCTTTGAACCTGGACTCTCTGAATTGATGCGGCGGTCAATTGAAGCCAGACGGCTTCTCTTTACAGATGATGCTGAGGAAGCATTTGATGTCGCTGATATGATTTTTATCTGTGTTGGAACACCCACTTCTGCACATGGCGATTGCGATCTCAGTGGTGTCATGTCCGTCGCAGATGAAATCGCAAGGTGCATCAAAGATAGAAAGGGAAATGCCCCTTTGATCGTTGTAAAATCAACAGTGCCTGTGGGAACTACCGAGCTAGTTGGCGAGCGGATCACAATGCAGGCTGGATTCCAAATTAGCATTGCGAATAATCCAGAATTTCTCAGAGAAGGTTCGGCAATCGAAGATTTCAGAACACCTGATAGAGTCATTTGCGGAATAATGGATGATCTTAGTAAGAGTCGTTTCACTGAGCTTTACTCACCGTTTACCGATCAACAAAATAAGTTGTTCTTTTTCGACATCCGTTCCTCTGAAATGGTGAAATATGCCAGCAATGCGATGCTCGCATGCAAAATTAGTTTTATGAATGAAATAGCATCTTTGTGTGAACGAAATGGCGCCAACATCGAACTTGTCCACGATGGCATGTGTAGTGACAGTAGAATTGGAACGCAATTTTTTAATCCAGGGATTGGATACGGAGGCTCTTGTTTCCCAAAAGATACACTTGCTGTAATCGAGATGGGCGAGAAAGCAAACGCTACCTGCCACGTAAATAAGGCCGTCCATACAATCAACGAGCGCCAACGAGCATGGTTTTCCAATCGCATCATCTCGCATTTTGGCGGTTCTCTTTCAGGTAAAAAAATTGCAATGTGGGGACTTGCATTCAAGCCTCGAACAGATGACATTCGTGATGCACCATCAATTGATATCGCCAAAGCAATGCTCAACGCTGGCGCATCGATCGCTGCATACGACGCAGAAGCTTCTGCAAATTTTAAAGCTGAAGTTCCAGAAGTAACAATCGCGCAGGATATGTATGCAGCTGCAAAAGACGCTGATGCGATTGTCATTTGTACTGAATGGTCAGAATTTTCAGCCCCTGATTTCAGCAGACTAAAAAAACTCCTCAACTCACCCGTCCTTTTTGATGGACGCAACATCTATTCGCAGTCCACAATGGAGAAACACAACTTCCATTATTACTCAGTCGGCAGACCAACGATCACTCAAATTACTGCAAAAGTTTAACCCAAAAACCCCAATTTTGACTGTTTTTGAAGCTTTTTCTCACTTTTTTCACCACGCGTGCTACTCTTTATAGAGTAAAGGAACTTATCTATGGCAAAAGCAATTGCAGATCCCGAAGAAATTAGACGTTTTGCACATGATCTCAAAAGATTTAACGATGATCTAACCCACCAAATTCAAGTGATGCGGAGCAGAATGTCCTCTCTCTCACAAAGTTGGAGGGATCAAGAGCAACGTAAATTTGAAGAAGAGTTTGACCATACCATCAAGGCAATCAACCGGTTTGCAAAAGTGGGAACAGAACAAATACCATTTCTGCTTCGCAAAGCACAACGTATCGAAGACTATCTCCAACAACGATAAGATATGCCAGAATCTGCAAATGTAAAATCTCTAGATGCACTACGTGACTTTCGCGTAGCTCTTATTAATTTTATTGACAAGGCAAAACGTGCTGCATCTTCTGCTGAATCTGAAATAAATCACATGCACTCGTGGATCGGACACACACAGTTGATGCACTGGAAGTATGCCATCCAAAGAGCTGAAGAAAAATTATCTCAGGCAAAGAGTGAACTATTTAGGGCGACAATTTCCCAACCTGATAATCCCCGTGGTCCAACAGATCAAATCAAACTTGTGCGCAGAAGAAAAGAAGAAATTGCATCCGCCCAACTTAAACTTCAAAATACAAAACGTTGGGGACGAATTCTTGAACATGAAAACCACGAGTATCGAAGCGCTATGACACCGCTCACCGCTAGCCTTGACGGGGAATTGCAAAAGGCAGTAGTAAAAATTGATAACGCAATCGTTTCTATCGAACTCTACTTAGCCGACCAAGTTGTAGAATCTGAAGTAGAACAAACCACAGAAGAAAAAACCTCCATCGCCAGACGAGGCGATGACAGAAAGGACCCCGACAATGAGCATGGTGACAGCCAAAGCACAATTGACGAAGGCGACGAAGAAACTCCTTCTGAAATGGGATGATGCGAATGAACATTGGGATGACCCAGTGAGCAGAGGAATTGAAAAGAAGCATATTGATCCACTTCGCGCTTCTGTACGTTCTGCAGTTGCTGCAATGGATAACATGGGAGAACTTCTCGCTCGAGCCGAGCAAGAGTGCTCCTGAATGTACACTACGCCCCTGCAATGACTACTTCCATTCTCCATCACCAAAGTGCTCAACTTACCTCGGTTGTGCAATTGATCAAAGAGACTCGCCTCAAAGAGGAAGAGATGCTACAAGAAGTCGCCCTCGAGACCGATTCTTCTCACACCATTCGATCAAAAGCCATCCAAAGGTGTGAGGAGTTTGCTGAATCAAAAAGAATTACTGCCGAGCAACTTCACGAAAAAGAATCTGCTGAAGTAGAGAAGCGAAGAGAACTCGAACCAAAAATCCTCACAGATCGTCATGAGATTCGACTTTCTGAAATTACTGAAGATGCTGAAGACCTCACTCATGAGACTGAATCTAAATTCGATGAAGCACAATGGCTAGCTGAATCTGTATATGAGGCTGCAATTTCAAAGCCAAATGAACGATATGGAAAAATCGAAGAAGAACTTGACAAGGAACTCCAGAAATTGGATCAACTCTGCATCGAAGCACCAAGAATGCTCTCGCGTTTACGCCAATCTGATGATTCATCTACTGAGGATCATGATGATGCACGAAAACAACATATGAGTCAATATGTCTTGGGGGCTGCCGGAGCACTTACTTCGATCAAACGTGACCCTCGAGCGAGATTATTTATTGGGTACAAACCTTATTTTATCATCACAGTCATCACCGCAATCATTGGTGTTAGTGCGATTTATTCATTAGAAAACAAACTGCTCATCATCGGCGCGCCGATCCTTGCATTTTGCCTCACTCTAGTAGGTTTATTCTTCGTGTATGCCACTGGCCAAAATTCAGTGCGTATGAAAATGCGAGAGTTTCGCACTTGCGTTAGTGCAGCGCGAAGAGTTAGAGAATACGAATTAAAGAAAGCAGAACGCAAACGAATCGCTGAAGAAAAAGACCTTAAGGAAACTAGGCAACGCGAACTTGCAAATGCTGAAGATAATTTTGGTCCTAGATTAAAAGAAATAGAAAGACTTTGCAAAAAAGATATTGGCAAAGAAGAAAAGCGGTTTACAGCGGTCAAAGAAAAGTTATCAGCCAAATTAGAAGAAGATGCAAACAATATACAAACTACATTCAACACTGCTATTTCTACATTAGAGAAAGAAAAGACAGATACACTGCATGCGATTGAATCTGAACACAGCGCAGCTCTTCAGGCGACAGAAGATAAGCGTTGTAAAATCATTGCAGACTTGAAAATAAACTGGGACAACACGTTTCAATCATTTACGTCTGATCTACAAGAACAACGCGAACAAGCACAAAAGTTGTACGCGTGTTGGTCTGATACAGACTGGAATTCTTGGACTCCTCCCACAGAACCATTAGATCGAATTCCTCTTGGGAATTTCACTGCCGATTTACGCACGATTGGCGGAGCAATACCGATCGATGAACAACTCCAACTTCCTCAGCCTCCTTTGGAAACACTTCCTCTTTGCATGACATTGCCTCGTGATTCATCACTTCTTGTTTCGACAAGTGGAAAACTCCGAGATCAATCTATTGAAATTATTCAGAATTCTGTAGTCAGAGTACTCACAGCAGTTCCGCCTGGTAAAGCGAAATTTACGCTGATTGATCCTGTTGGCTTAGGTGAAACGTACGCGGGAATTTTGCACCTCGCTGATTACGAAGAGTCACAACTTCTTGACAGAGCTTGGACTGAAGTGCGTCACATCGAGCAGCAACTCACAAACTTAACGCAGCACATGGAAACGGTCATCCAAAAGTACCTCCGAAATGAGTTCGACTCGATTGATGATTATAACGAACAAGCAGGTGAAATTGCTGAACCATATCATTTCCTAGTAATCGCTGATTTTCCAACAAACTTTACTGATAATTCAATCCGGCGGCTTTCGAGCATCATCACAAGCGGTGCAAAGTGCGGAGTTCATGTGTTAATGCACCGTGATATGGGGCAGCCTCTCCCACAGGGTATAGACGAGGACACACTTAATCGCTTTGCTATGAAACTCAAGGAAGATGATGGGACTCTTGCAATCAACGAAAAAGGGATGCGCACACTTCCATTAACTACAACGGCTCCTCCAGATGATGTGACAACTACAACAATTGTAAAAGCAGTTGGGGAACTTGCTGAAACAACACACAGAGTGGAAGTTCCATTTGGCATCATCGCTCCTAAAGAAAATGAGTACTGGACCCACTCAACTTCGCACAAATTATCCGTCCCACTCGGACGTGCGGGTGCTACCAAATTGCAAAATCTTGTACTTGGCAGAGGAACTGCGCAGCATGCACTTATTGCAGGCAAAACTGGCTCTGGTAAATCAACGCTCCTTCATGTGTTGATCACTAACCTCTCGCTCTGGCATAGCCCTGATGAAGTTGAATTTTATCTTGTCGACTTTAAGAAAGGTGTTGAATTCAAAACATATGCTACGCATAAATTGCCTCACGCTAAAGTTGTTGCCGTTGAAAGTGATCGCGAGTTCGGCATTAGCGTATTACAAAAACTTGACAATGAATTAAAACGCCGCGGCGAGTTGTTCCGCGATTTAGGCGTACAAGATATTGCAGGCTTCCGTAAATCTTCCGATGCACCAATGCCGAGAATTCTTCTTATTGTTGATGAATTCCAAGAGTTCTTCGTTGATGATGATAAAATTGCGCAAGAAGCAAGCTTGCTTCTCGACCGAATTGTCAGGCAGGGTCGCGCGTTTGGCGTTCACGCAATTCTTGGTTCACAAACATTAGATGGCGCCTACACATTAGGTCGATCAACAATGGGGCAAATGGCAGTTCGCATAGCGTTGCAATGTTCTGAAGCAGATAGTTACATTATTCTCAGCGAAGACAATGCAGCGGCAAGACTCTTGTCAAGGCCAGGTGAAGCAATTTACAACGATTCTGCTGGTAAAGTTGAGGGCAACAGCCCGTTTCAAATTGTCTGGCTTGATGAAGACATTCGAGAAAGAGAACTTGCAAAAATTAACGAGTTGTATTCAGGCGAACCTAGAGACATGATTGTGTACGAGGGCAATACGCCTATCCAATTGCAAGACAATGCAGCGTTCACCAAGATCAAAGCGAACGCGCCTAGCGCTATCCCCCTCGTCTCATCTGCGTGGCTCGGTGCTGCAATGGCGATCAAGGAAGATACATCAGCGACCTTTAGACAGGCAACTGCGAACAACTTGCTGATCATTGGCCAGCAAGAAGAAGTAACCACTTCGCTCATTGCCACATCAATGCTTTCACTTGATGCTCAGTACCCTTCCGATCACTTGCGTATGACTGTGTTCGATGGCACGCATGGCGATGCTACGCATGCTTCGTTGATTCCTGAAATCGTTGAACATGTTCTCTGTAACGCACATCTTGTTAAAAGCAGCGAAGTTGAACACACGATGCAAACGATGTACGACGAACTCAAATTGCGATTAGAAGAGGGCGCACAAGGAAAATCTACACATTTCCTTGTCGTCAACGGATTGCACCGGTTCCGTAATCTGAGACGCAATGAGGATGATTACGGTTTTAGTATGAGCGATGAAGAAAAACAAAAAACACCAGCCCAAGTTTTTGCTGAGTTGATCAAGGAAGGACCTGCACTTGGAATGCATGTCATTGTTACAACTGACACCTTGACAAATCTAAATCGATCGGTTGATAGGCAAGGGTTACGCGAGTTCGATCTTCGCGTGCTTCTGCAAATGGGGAACAACGACTCATCTAACCTTATCGATTCTACTGCCGCTGCAAAACTTGGACTTCACAGAGCACTGCTTTACAGCGAAGAAGCGGGTACGATTGAACCGTTTAGACCATATTCAATGCCAGTTGTTCGAGATCTTTGATTAGATACGTCTCGCAACTTCACCCACAACCATCTGTACAACCATTGGCACTTTGCTACAATGCCAAACCCAGAATCCCTGATTTTAGGGCCATTAGCTCAGTTGGCTAGAGCGCTTCGTTTACACCGAAGAAGTCACAGGTTCGAGTCCTGTATGGCCCATTAGTCGAGTTGCTAGGAGTAGTTACATTCCTGCAACTACTTGCATCTGCTGGAATTAAGTATTCGTATCCGACAGAGGTGTCCGCCCAAATACCTTCGTTTCCACTACCTACTGCAACGCTCGCGAAATGTTCATCTGTCACTTGAAGGTAATGCTCTCTCGCTACCTCCGGAGAATTACCCATCCAACAAGAAACCACATGAGCAGGAAGTGAATCACTAAGTTCAGTTTGTCGAGTTGAACGAAGGTTTTGCCACAGCCTTGGCCATGGTTTTATTCCTGCCTGTTTAATAATTCGCATAAAGGGAGTTCGGAGATTATTAGATTTTCCATTAGAAGGGATTAAACAGTGCTCCTTGTCACCGGTGATAACAAATGCATTCTCAAGATGCTCAAACAATTCTGGGCATATAGGTACTTCACGTTGGTTTCTGCCGACATGATGTTCCGTCTTGGGACTCCTTACAATCATTCTACACGCCTGCCAATCTATATCATTCCATCGTAATGCAAGAGCTTCTGAAGGTACACGAAGTCCACCCCACCTAGCGAGTGCTACTAACAATCTCCACTGAGCGTCTGGACAATGGTCTATTACTTTGTTAATTGTCTCAACAGTGATGAACTCCATGCGATCCTTATTTCCCCTCGTCGCAACGGGCAGGGACTTTTGGCTGAAAGGATTACTTACAATTAAGCCAAGGTCAACCGCCTCGCTGAAGAATTGACGAGCAACGCCTGTTGTCCTTCGCACAGTATTGTCCGCCAGAGTTTCCTTGAGTTTCAGTACCCACCGCTTGGCTTCGCCTAGAGTGATTGCGTCAAGCCTGCAGTCAGCACCATAGTAATCAAGCAGGTGCTTCCTTGTCCGTCCCCAGAACTTCCTTGTGGACTCTTTGGTACTGGCTATCCGACTCTCAACATATCCATCGATGAACGACTCAAGTAGAGTGTCTTCTGCTGACAATCTAGCACCTACAAGTCCCTCCTCACTTATCCTGTCATACAACCGTGAGCCACTACTCTTGAGTTCGCCAATCCAAGCTGCAGTTGGTGCTGGCAATGCCTGTGCTGAGAGTTTTGAAGCAACCAATTGCTCTACTTGCCTTCTCACCTCGTCGGCTTCCTTCATTGAAACCTTGCCCAGTTGAATAGAACACCTTCGCTTATTCATTGGGGATATGTACTGAAGCAGTTTGCGTCCGTTCTTTTGCTTTGAAATACTTGCCATTCTTAAACTCCTATATTTGTTTTAAATCTTTGTTATTGACACTGACAATACCCTCGTTTTCACCATCTCGCAATTGGGTTTTGTCAGTACGATTACTATTTTTGAGAATGAATT
>JABHZL010000129.1 GCA_018656645.1 Phycisphaerae bacterium | reverse complement strand
GGTCCTCCGGGAACAATTGGTCATCCAGTTCGACAGTTCATCAATACTAAAGTTCCAACAATAGCACAACCCAAACCAAAAAATATCGCGTTTTCAAAATACAAAACATCAGTAAAACCAGCGGGAAAGATGCGTTTGCTTCTTGTTGAATCACCGATTCGGTCAGAAGTAGTAACCGTCAATGACCCAACAGCAAATCATGCTATTGCTATTGATTGGAACAACGATCGAAAACTCGATGTCGTTGCAGGCACTACAAAAGGTCGTATTTTTGTTGAGGGTGGCCCTGAGTTACTCCCCGAGAATGGCTCACCAATAATTGCTTTAACTCCCTGGGACGCCGACCAAGATGGCGACTTGGATTTACTTGTTACCAGAGATAGCACTTTTTTACTTCAAAACAACGGTGATGCAACAGTAACTATTCGCGAGTTGCAAACACCTACATTGCGCAGCACACACATCATCGACATCGACGAAGATGGCGCGGTTGATGTTGTAGGAATAAGTCCTGAGAATAAACTCATTGTGTTAAAAAATGAACGCTCGGGAAAAATTCATCCAATCAATATCATCTTGCCAGATGTTGAATTGAGCGATCTTGTTGTTGGCGACTTTAACAATGATGGATGGATGGACATTGCTTTTCTTGGTTCAGGCGAAGCATATATCGCAGAAAACAACACGCAAGGAAGTTTCTCTCCTAGAAAAATCGGCGCAAGGGGTAACTCTATTACTGCAGCGGACATGGACAACGACTCGCTCCTTGATGTCATTGTCTCTGGTGACACAATTCAAATACTTCAAGCAGATGGTGTTACTTCAGAAATTCCAGCAAGTGGTTCAATACAAATTGTTGATGCTAACCTTGATGGCGATTTGGATATTGCAATTAATGGTTCTGACTATGCAATCTGGGAACAAAACGGTACACCAAGTGAAAACGAATACCAAAAAATAATTCTTGAAGCAATTCTTGAAGGTGGGCAACGCAACAATTCTTTGGCAGTTGGTGGTTTTGTTGAGGTTTCTGCTGGAGGAACATATCAGAAGCATTTAATTACTGGACCACTTACGCACATCGGCCTTGGCGGGAAACCCGCCGATGCAATACGCGTCGTCTGGCCAAATGGCGTTCCACAAGAAGTCATCGAGCCAACCCCAAACCAAATATTTACTGAAGTACAAATCTTAAAGGGTTCATGCCCGTTTCTTGCAACGAGTAACGAGGACGGTTCGTGGGAGTTTGTTACGGATTTACTTTGGCGAAGCCCGCTTGGACTCAAAATCAATGCGCAAACGGTTCCTCCGATTGCTGCAACGCAGGACTGGGTCAAAGTTAGTGGCGACCAGTTGGTTGCAAGAGACGGCGCGTACGAACTTGCAGTTACTGCACAACTTTGGGAGACGCACTTCATTGACGAAGTCAAGATGGTGGCAATCGACCATCCAATTAGCACCGAAATATACGTCGACGAGCGTTTTGTTGCGCCAGTTCCCCCAGAATATAAACTTTATGTCTACGATGATGTGCAAGAGCCGGTTGGTGCCATTGACCAGAACGGAAAAGATGTCCTTGAAGTGATTCGGGAGCGTGATGGAAACCGTCTCGGCGGGTTTGCTAAGGGTCCCTACCAAGGCATTGGTGAAGATCACTACGTTGAGCTTGATCTTGGTTGGAATGGCACACTTTCGGGGGTCGATATCATTGCACAAGGATGGATTCGCCCAACTGATACAAGCATCAATGTTGCAAGTTCGCAAAACAAGAACGCTCCTATTCCAAGTGGTTTGCGCGTCGATGTTTCAGATGGAAACGGTGGTTGGAAAGTTGTGATTCCAAATGGCGGATTCCCTGCTGGGAAACTCAAGACCATTATTTTGGAAATTCCATCTGGAAGTTTTGTCGGCGGTGATAACCGCGTGCGCATTGCAACGAATCTTGAAATCTATTGGGATCGACTAGCGTTCGCAACAAAATCAGAAAGTACAACTCACACAACACCAATTCAACTACGAAGTGCAGACCTTGGATATATGGGTTATCCAGTCATGTCTCGCACAAATGATGACGCACCAAACATTCCTGATTACAACGACATACTTCATGGAAATGCATGGCGAGACTTGGAGGGTTTTTATACTCGCTACGGCGCAGTCGAAGATTTGCTTTCGGGGGTTGATGATCGGTACGTCATTATGAATGCTGGTGATGCAATGTACTTACAGTTTGACGCCATTGAGCCACCACTTTCGGGGGTCACGCGCGATTACATTTTCTTTTGTGATGGTTGGGTGAAAGATGGTGATTGGAACACCGTTGATTCAAGAACAGTTGGACCACTTCCGTTTCATAAGATGAGTGGATATCCATATCCTGAATACGAGCGACCAATTGAACTTTTACCCTCACATTCTGATTGGCAAGAGTTCCACACAAGGTATATCACACCCGAACCGTTTAAAAATGCCTTAAAATAAACTTTGCTAGGAGGCACAAATGAACATATCACCAATTGATCCAATCTCACAAGCATGGAACCACATGGTTCGTATATTGTTTAAACCATTTGAGATTAAAAAATGGTTTGTGCTTGGCTTTTGCGCATTTCTTGCACAATGCGATGAGATGGGCGGTAATGGTGGAAACTTTTGGTCTGGAAACAACAATCCAAACGCAGTTACTCCAGGTGGATTTGATGAGGGTAAAGCGTGGATAGATGCAAACTTTTCTTTGTTTCTAACGATTCTCATCTCTGGGATAATTCTTGCGATAGTAATTGGATTGCTTGCAACATGGCTTTCTAGTCGCGGCAAGTTCATGCTTTTAGATGGTATTGTAAAAAATAGAGGCGCAATCAAAGAACCGTGGGCAGAATATAAAACTGAAGGAAACAGTTTGTTTTTATTTTCCGTTGTAATTGGGCTGTTGGTCTTTTTGACCTTTTCACTCATCGCTGGAATCTCCGTGCTAATCGCTATGCCAGATATTCAAAGTGAAACTTTTGGCGGTGCGGGCGTTGCAGCGATTGTCGTAGGCAGTTCACTTATGTTGCTCTTTATTCTTGCGTGCATTGCGCTTTCTGCTTTTGTAAAAATACTCATGGTGCCAACAATGTATCTAAAGCGGGTTCG
>JABHZL010000097.1 GCA_018656645.1 Phycisphaerae bacterium | reverse complement strand
ACTTCTCATTGTTACCGCTTGTTGAAACACAAGTATCTGTCAATTCAAGTACAGCAAAGTAATCTGTTTGTTCTTTTTCGGGATCACGAATTCCAACTCTCCACGGTTGTCCATTTTTAGATCCATGAACGAGAACTTGACCACCAGCAGTGATCATAAAATCCTTTAGCCCTTGTGCTACTAGTGCATCACTTGCAGCATCAAGTGCCACGCCCTTAGCTATACCGCCAAGGCCAATCATAGAGTTAGAATTAGGAAGATACATCGTGTTATCCATCTCATCGATTAGGACAGATGTCCAATCAACTAGGGGCAGTAGTTCTCCAACTTGCTCTTTCGATGGGATGACGTTGCTTCCATCAAATTTCCACAATTTCCAAAGTGATGCCCACGTTGGATCAAATGCACCAGAGGTCAACGCAGCAATTTCAAGAGAACGCTGCACTGTTTGAAGCAAATCAGTGGGAACTTCCACTGGCTCTTTGCCAGCATAAAGATTAACACGCGTAAGGGGAGAGTATTGTTTCCATTCGCTCATGTCATTGTCGACTTGTCGAAAAATATCGAAGACAACTTGATGGTATTGAGCAGGTGCAGTAACTGTTATAGGAGTTCCCATAATTTGCTGCGTTGATTGCGTGAGTTCTGTCTCATGTTTACAACCAAAGACACTAAGAAACAACGCAAAAAGGATTGCATGACCACCGCAGCCGCCGCCACCGCGCCACCTGTCTTTTTTACTTTTACTACCCGTCCACAACTGTATTCCCATCCAAACAGCACATGCAATTCCTAGACCAAGAATGGCAAGCAGGTATTTCATTTTAGGAACTGAACAAACCTGCGAATCCCATAAACGCTCCTTCGCGGGATCGTCCGGGTGGTTTAATCTCTGCAGGAATAATTTCGACTGTCCAAATACCGTTGCCCATTTTGGCGCTGACAGTTGCAAAAAGCGTACCTGCTTTTTGAGCGCCTTCTCCAGAGTCACACACGATTTCCACAATGTGTTCATCGATTGTAGTTAGGCTAGGTGTCGTTCCGTTCTTGCTTCCTGCGTTGCTCATAGGATGCAATTCTCCGAGTTGGTTTGAGAGACGTTTGCCTTCCAAGCCATCCTGCGAACACCGCTGTTCACATCTAGAAAAACCGAGACAATAAGTACTCAATGAAAGCGTTAAATTATACCAAGATAGCATCAAAAAATCGTGGTTTAAACACGTCTAATGCGTATCTTTTCGTTGATTCTTGACAGTATCCTATACCCCATGATTCTATATATAACAACGTTGTTTCTTGCAGCAATTCCCACCCATCAAGCACTCTCTATTCGCCTCGATCCAGAGACTAATATGGTCTATGGGGAAACTACAATCACTGTGAAGGGCAGTGGTGATTTGATGGTTGAAGGTGCTGGATTGTTTACTGGTTTAGAAGATGGAGAAACCATCACCTATCAATGGCAGAATACATTTCAAGATGATGTTGCTTCAGGGGAAAAAATTGGGCAAATTCACAACTTCTCTGTTGATGCGCACGTGAGCGAAGAAGGGGTATTTCTTTCTGATTGGGCACAGTGGTATCCAAAACCAGTGAATCAAAGTGGTGCTCCATTTCTGAGGATTATGGAGCTTGAGGTTGCTCCAATAGAAGGCTGGACTTTCGTTGCAAGTGGTAACCCCCTAAACGGCAAGTGGTTGACGCCTAGACCCGTCGATGGGATGGCACTTGTAGGAAACAAGCATGTTTCTAGGTCCAAAGCAGTCTCTACTGCCTATGGAGAGGTAGTCGTTGCAGTCAATCTTGCTCCAGATCACGAAGACAAAATCCAATATTACATTGAGGCTGCAGAACAATATCTACATCTCTACACACCGCTACTAGGAAAATACCCGTATGCCCATTTTACAATCGTTGAGAACTTCTTTTCAAGTGGCTTTGCGTATCCCGGTTTCACAGTACTTGGACCTCGTGTTGTAGGGATGGCACCAAAATCCCTTGCTCCGGGTTATTTAGACCATGAGTTGATTCACAACTGGTGGGGTAATGGTGTGTACGTTGATGCCCGCAATGGTAATTGGTGTGAAGCGCTTACAAGTTTTACTTCTAATTATGGAAGAAGAGCACTTGAGGATGGTCACGAAGCAGCACGATCTTACCGCCGAGGACTTCTTAACAAGGTTTCATTAAATCCTACTCTCGACAATGGCTCCCTTTCAAACTTTGGTTCAGCAGATCCAAATTCTGGCTCTGTGGATCGTTTTGTCGGATACGACAAAGGGGCCTTTGTATTTATGATGCTTGAAGATATTCTCAACGAAGGGGAAGTTGTTGATGCTCCTACAAGCAAAATTTGGTCAACACTCGCTCGTTTTGCAAAGGACAACATGGGCATGGCAGCTTCTTGGAAAGATATACAAATAGCTGCTGAAAAAGAGTACCCGATTCGACCAAGTGGCTGGCTTGATTCGTTTTTTACATATTGGGTTCACGAACACAACGTACCAATAACTACTCCTGACATCGAAGTAATCGAACCACAACACATAGAAATCACAAAAGGAGGTAACTGGACAGATATAGACCCTGACTATCGCTACTATCGCATATTCCCTAAGGGACAAATTAGCCCAACGATTGCTGGAACGTTATCTGGAACAACTGTTGAAGTGGACACCACCGAAGAAGTACTTTCCGACACTGGCGCGTGGTTAGCTGAAGTGGATGCTGGAAATAACCTCCTGCTCATTGGCAAGAAACCTATTGCATTACACAATGAAGTACTTTCACAATGTGAAGACGGCATTCAATTCACAGATAAAGGTTTCACTGTTGGCGAAGAAACTTATGAAGGTGAAGATCTCGCTGTGCTTCATACAATGAATCACCCTACACGCGATGGTGAATTTATTACAGTTTTTTACAGCGTTGGAGAAGCTGGGTGGGAACGCCTTCGGTTCATCTGGTATTACACCAAAGACACAACTGTCATTTGGGATGCAAACGAAACGCTCCTTCGAAGGGTGTACGAACCTTCTACTAGGATAATTGAGTAGGCAACGCTACTTGTGGTCAAAAATGGACGCCGCCGAGACTTCGTGTCAACATAACACGCAAGTTGCAACCCTTTAAATAGTCGTTTTACGGTAGACGATAAAAACCGCCGCCTTCATCAATCAATTGCCCCTCGACTGCGAGGACTTTCCAAACTTCGCTTGGGTAATCATGTGGTGCTTCGACAGAATCAAACGTAGCTTCTTTCCCTGTCGTTAAGGGGCCAATGCCAAGTTTGGATTCACGATCAAGTTTAATAAACTTCACTCGCTTTCGAAATGTTCGCATTGCTTGTTTTTTTGTTTCATGAGATAATTCTGGAAGCGGAAGCTCGCTGTGTTCACTCTCAACAGTCGCTTTTTCGCCATGTTGAAGTTGACCCACAACTTGTTTTAATTCTTCAACATCTTTATGCATGATGATCTTCGCCGCAACATCTGGCTCAACGGGTGATTTTAAAAACAACTTATGCAATTGACCCCAAAGTGAACCTGCTTCGTCAACAGCTGAAATTTCATTTGCAAGTTTGGCAATTTCATCAATCACATTTTGGGAGGTTTTTGCAGGAGCCTTGTACCCGCCTTTTTTCTTTTTCTTATTTTTTGACATTATTATTTACCCAATGATTGTTCGAAAAATCTATATCAGGATATGTATTGGACGGGTTAATCTTGACAGTTACCACTTGAGAGTCAAGTTGGAATTCTTGTGTATGCTTATTTGACCACGCCCAAACTGTTACAGGTAATTTGTACGTATGAATAGTTTCATCTTCACATGCAATGACGACGTCGACAGGGCAGACCCAATCTGCGAGATTAAGAAAAGTGACTTTTACACCATCTTCTTGTTGTTGAACGGATTCAACTGCTTGGTCTAGTTGCAGAGCTTCTTCAAAAAATCCTCGGAAGAACCATTGCAAATCTGTACCTGATGCATCTTCCATTGTTCTGTAAAAATCTGCTGGGCGGGGAGACTTAAATGCCCAGCGATGTACATA
This sequence comes from Phycisphaerae bacterium, assembly GCA_018656645.1. Classification (GTDB taxonomy): domain Bacteria; phylum Planctomycetota; class Phycisphaerae; order Phycisphaerales; family SM1A02. The sequence continues at coordinate 2,195 of JABHZL010000097.1, read as the reverse complement.
CTCCTTGAACGCAACATCGAACCGATCTTCGCCAAGAATTTCTTCTCGTAAAAAACGTAAACCATAACCAGGTTTTCGATAACTCAAGTGACCTCTTGATCTTAAAAGGTCAGGCTTTGTGTTAATTGGCGTGATTCCATTTTTAAACTTTGATGCGTCATACTTAGATACATCAGGTTTATGTTCTCTCTCGCCATAAAAACTCTCAAGAGAATAATGATTCACAAACGTGTTAAATCCCTCGTCCATCCAAGCATGTCTTCGTTCATCTGTATTCACTAACATTGGAAACCAGTCATGACCAACTTCGTGATCAGTGACATTGAACAATCCTTCATGTGAACTACCACGGCAATACACAATCATAGGATATTCCATTCCTCCAGCACGGCCACGAACGACTGACATCTGCGGCCAAGGATAGGGATAAAGCATGTCACTGTAATACTTGATTGCATGCTGCACGTACATCACGGCTTCATCCCAGACTTCCGCCGTTTCGGCAGGATATGCAGCTTGGCAAAGAACCCTGCGCACTTTCCCATCAAGATCAATAATCTCAACACTTGCTGCATCCCAGATATAACTCGCGCTCGTTGCCCAAGCAAACGTCCGAATATTCTTCCCATCAAATTTCCATGTACTGGTTTCGTCACCTTGGACTGTTCCAACTTCATCCGATGAACGAACCTTGATGACATCATCGGATTCCATTGATTCTGCTAATCGTTCACGTTCATCTACGCTTAACACTTCATCTGGGTTTGAGAGTTCACCAGATCCAAATACCAGGTGATCGTTTGGTACCGTAATTGCAACTGTGTAGTCGCCAAAGTTTGTGTAAAACTCGCCGCGACCGATGTATGGAAGAGTGTTCCAGCCATAGACGTCGTCGTAGACACAAGGTACAGGAATCCACTGAGCAAACTCCCAAACAGGTCCCTGTTCGTATGCATCGTCATACCCCATTCGTAAACTAGCATCAATCGAAACGGGGAATTCCCAATCCATCGTTATTGTGATTACCTCGCCACTTCCGACTTCACCATCAAAATCTATTCGCGCAAGCGTGCCGTACCCGCTGAGTACTGCATCTTTACCATCTACTTGCAGATCGCTAATTATCATCCCAGCGTAACCGTCTTCTCCAGCGTTACCTTCACGGCTCCGAATGGAATCACCGCGAAGTACATTTTGTTCAAGCTGAAACCAAAGATAGGTGAGTGTATCAGGAGAATTATTTGTGTATGTCACAGTCTGTGAAGCATGCAGCGTATTCGTTTCTACGTCAAGTTCCGCAACAATGTCATGATCTACTTCTTGTTGCCAATACTCATTTCCAGGTGCGCCGCTACCAGTTCGAACTGATGTAGGGGCTGGCAAGAGCATTTGCTTAAACACACTGCCGTTAGTTGCATAGTTGGTTGTTCTTTGGCTTGACTCGCAGCCATAAGTAAAACACAAAAGTAAAACGAATATGCGGGTCATACTGCTGTACGATCTACCGCTACGTATTCAATCCCAGTTTCTTCAAAAAGAATCAAACTCTTCTCGATTGAATCGTTCCAATGTTCATCGCCTTTTGCAACACCCCACGTCACTACTCGAGTAATTCCAGCCTGCACAATGGAAAGCGAACAGTGAATGCATGGACTGAACGTAGAATAGAGTGTTGCATCAATCGGCGAAACACCATTTCTCGCACATTGAATGATTGCGTTCATCTCAGCATGGACGATAAGATCATATTTAACTGGGCGTTGCAGCCGTTCTTCATGATCTGCAAACCCACGAGGAAGTCCGTTGTATCCTGTTGCAATCACTTGTTTTAAAGGCGAAACAATAACAGCCCCAACCCCTCTAGAAGGGTCCTTGCTCCATGTTGCAATGGAGTCAGCTAAAGTTAAAAAACGTGCATCCCATTTTTCTTGCATAGTTGTTACTTCTTTGGCACTACGCCTGTAATTCTAAAACGAAGAACTTCTTCACCCGGTACATCAGTTTGAACAAGTAATTCGTTCATTCCACCGTTTCCTGCACCAGATGTTGCTTGATAAGTTGAAATAATTACTTTTTTTAATCCATATTTTTTATAAATCTGAAATAATGGGATTGCAGCAATTGCTGTTGTACAATTTGGATTGGCAATTAATTTAGCATCGCCAACAGCATCTGGATTAATTTCTGGAATGATT
>JABHZL010000116.1 GCA_018656645.1 Phycisphaerae bacterium | reverse complement strand
TATGTTCAAGAAGTACGCGTTCATTCATGTTGAAATTGCTTCTTCGATGAGTTCAACGTATCGCTTTGTAGCACCTTGGTGAGACGTGATGATTGCCCTTCCATTTTTTCTTAGTGCATCGCATAAATCAGAGTCAGAAAGTAATTCTTCAATATTGGTTTTGAGGTCAGATGCTGCGCATTGGACTACGCCACTTCCTTGAAGCAATGCATGGGTGATATCTGGAAAGTCGAGCATGTTTGGACCAACAATTGTTGGCTTGCCAAGCCCGATTGATTCAGTTGGATCTGACCCATGTAACGGTACGAAACTTCTTCCGATCACAACAATAGTTGCAAGCGAATAGGCAGCGGTTAATTCCCCGATTGTATCGAGCACATAGAAACGAGTGTCATTACGTTTTGAGCTTGTTCTGCGATTGCAGCCTGTAAAAACTTCTTCTGCATGGCCAAACCATTCTGGTCGTCTTGGTGCTACGAGAAGTTGGATGTCTTTTGGAAGTGAATCACGAAGTAAGATATGTTCTTCTGGAGTAGTAGATCCTGCCACAACCAACGGTTTGAGTAGATCAATCCCGAGTTCTTTTGCAAGCTCATGTGCGCCATCAACAGAATCACGAATACTCGCATTGTCCCACTTCATCGTGCCTAAAACTTTGACGTTTGCTGCACCTAGAGATGCAACATTAGTCGCGTACGTTTCATTTTGCATCCCAACCATTGAGAGTCGGCCAAACGTACCTCTTAATAGCCACGAGACTTTTTTATAACGTTTGCAACTTCGCTCAGAGAGCCTTCCGTTGACAACGACGACTGGGATATCATTGTGTTCTGCGCAACGCAACATGTTCGGCCACACTTCAAGTTCAACTAGGACAATAAGTGTCGGTTTGATGCGCTTGAGAAATGATCGGACAGACCAACTAAAATCTAGTGGGTATCTCACGACAGCATGGGTTTGTCCAAAGAGATCCTCCGCTCGTTTAATACCAGTGTCTGTAGTGACTGAGATTACGAGTTCATGACCATGGTTTGTTAGTGAAGTGACAAGATTTCTGATTGCATTGACCTCGCCTACAGAGACAGCGTGAAGAAGAATGCGATTCTTTGCTGAGGGTAAAGCGTTCCCAATTCCCAAACGCTCTTTCGCACCCTTGCGAGCAGGATGCCCACGAAGCCGGCTTACAAGCGAGATGAAAAGCACAGGCGGCAAGGCGAGAATATAAAGTAGATCATAGAGAAGAAACACACGTATATCTTATCCTGCAAGCCATTGTTGGTCCTTACTTCCGATAACGAAGCAATTTTCTTTCAGTAAAAGTAGAATCTCTTGTGGCAATAAGCTCAATGGTGTGTACTATTGGTGTTGTGGAACGCTATGCTGGCGTTCTTATCCTACGAAGGGCTACTCTTTCTCATGATGGAATTACATGTCTGTAAACAAACCACTGGCGATCTTATTCGCAAGTTCGCCCTTGGTGACGTGGATGAATTACTTATTGGTCGTGATTCAGATTGTGATATCCGTATTCGGTCTAGAAGTATCTCGCGTGAGCATTGTATTATTGAACAAGACGAAAGCGGTGCAATGTTGCTACGCGATTCCGATTCAACGGGCGGTACTTTTGTTGAAGGTAAAAAAGTTGATGCAGTCCGGATCGAAGACGGTCTAGAAGTCGTGATCGGCCCTGCAGTGCTTAAATTCTACGACGAAGAAATTTAACGTTGCTGTTCGAGTTCTTTAATTTGGCGTTTGATTGCAGCGACGCGGTCAGGGCCCCCAAGAAAGCCATCGTCTAATCCAAAATTCATTGCAGACTCACCAAGTTTATTTGCCCAACTGAGAAGTTTCTTGCCAGCTTTGATTTGTTTCATGATTCTTTCACCGTTTGATTGTGCCTCAACGTTGCCATTGAATTCTCCAAACAATTCGTTAATCTCAATACCTGCTCTTTCTAAATTCATTTTCCAATTGGATGCGAGTTTCCTGCCTTCTTCATCAACTTCGTTCCATTCGTCAAGATCAAGCAAGATTGCCAATTCATCAAACGTGTCTGCGGTGCCATCTGAAAGACCACAATGTTCCGCTTGATCTGCAGTGATGGAAAGAACCTCTACAGATTCGCCATCTGATAAAATAAATTCGCCTTCAGTCGTATCGTAGTATGTGATTTTGCCGGTTTCTTCATCTATGTCATAAGAAAGTTGTGCTGCAAACACTACCATCGGTGCAGCGAAAAGTGGGGTTCGACTTGATTTTGCAAGAACGCTCTCTAATTGCGTGATCCATGCTTGCATCTCAGGCTCAGCAGCACCTTGAAAGTTTCCGCTCCACATTGTGATCGAACCAAAGTTAGAACTTCTACGGAAATAAATTTCATCACAACAAAATGACAAAAATGCTCCACCAGAGGTAGCACGATCGACCCATGCAATGACACGGTGCCTTTTGCGAATGTCATAGAGTAAGTCACGCATTTGTACGCCAGTAAGGACAGAGCCTCCGGGCGAATTGATATCGAGAATGATTATTTGTCCAGGACCATATGTATCAGCATGCTCTGCGATTTCTCTGATTTCAGTTGAGCGAATGATCTCGCCAACTCCGCCATCAAGTGGCAAAAGGAAAACGCCCTTAGATAACTTTCCAACTTTGGGCTTCACTTTTTTTGTAGGTTTGGGTGTAGATTCAGCAGGCTCTTCTGAATTTGCAGTATCTACGTCTTCAACGTTCGTGTTTGTAGTACTTTCAGTTGAAATAGAGTCAATGTCACTGATGAAAATTACTTGATCGCGCGTATCAGTTGTGACAACGATAAATTGCCCTGCATTTCGTGAGAGTGTACCTTCAACGGTAGATTTGTTTCTACCTTTATGTATTACAAGAGAAATTTGCTCACCTGTTTCACCATTCCAAACAGTTCCGTCTTTCAATGTCAGTTCAACTGGTTCTGCAAAAACAGAACTAACAACTAACAAAAATGCAGAGATCAATAGGTATTTTTTCAAGTTCATAAAGTCCATCATTGTTACGGTCGCATTCCACCGCCGCCGCCACCCATCGAAGGACCCCCGCCTCCACGAGTTGGGCCGCTAGGTTTTCGTAATTCTTTTTCGATTTCTTCCAGTATGTTTTTAAGACCACGAAGTTGTTTGTCAAATCCCATTCTGATTCGTACAGCAGGATAATTCTTGCAAATACTAATGAGTGATTTAATCGTATTTTTATTCTTTACAAGCCAACGCTTGCGTTCATTTCCAGTTGCCCAGCCACTTTGTTGTTGATAATCGCCCCACAGAAGTTGCGCTTTTGTTAGATTGCTACGCCACTTGTAAACATAATCATTGAGCTCTTTTGTGATTTCTTCCCCAACAATGTGGTACTCACGTATGTCATTGAGAAGAAGCATGTCATTGAGCGTATCGACAGTCGCCTCGCTGATTCCAAGTTCTTGAGCTTGTGTCGCGGAAAAACCAGGCACCATTTCGTTTGATGGGTCAATAACGAAATCGGCATTCAAATGGTCAAACCACTCAACTTTTCTTCCTTTCCATGTCCCGCTTAGATATTTTTCGGGGTCCACGAGTGAAAGCATTAGATCAGGATCTCTTTTTCCATAGCCACCAAGAATTGAACCAAGGAGTGTCCAGGCAGTACGCATCTTGCCTCGAACGTTCTCGTCTGAAATGCCAGAGTAGCGAGCTGCGAGCGCTAGCGTTCCTGTTAATCGCGCATCGGGCGTCATGTACACTTTTTCCCAAGAGAGGGTGAGGGGCGTGATGGATCCCATGGAATCTTTTACAAAAGCGATTTGTTCGATGTCTTTGAGGTGCGTTCGAAATACTTTGGCAACAGCTGGTAGGTTCTTGGTTTCTCCTTCAAACCTGCCAAACTCTTTTGGGTTGAACCATCCCATCTGTTGGTAAAAAATATCTTGGGCATCTTTGCAGTCAATTTCTATAACAATCAAGTCAGGGTTAAGTGTTTTAATATCCTCTTGGATTTCTGCATAGACTTCGCTTCGGATATCGGTGAGTGTTTGACCGCTCATTGGAATAATAAGAACAGAGGTGCCTCGATCTTCTGTCTCAGTAACTGCGTCGGCCCAAATTGAAATATCGTCTTCACTTGCAAAAGAAATGAAAGTGAACATGAGGCTTAAAAAACTGCCTATAAACATTGGTACGTGTCGTTTGTTCATTTGTACAGTGTAGCAGGCTAGCGGTCATTGTCACTGAGAATATCATCTGCAATGACCTTCGCGAGTGAAATTGCATCCTCTTTTGAGCAAATCCCACCTTCAAGCTGGGCGTCATATACAGCATCTAAGATTGTGCCAAGAGCAGATGTAGGTGGGACTCCAATTGCTATAAGGTCATCTCCATTGAGCAATGGATCTGGGGCAAGTCCCGTCTTGAAGAGTTTGGCGATTGCTTGCTTCACGAACACGAACATAGGTCTGTCTTCCGCTTGCAGTATGGCAAGTGTGCTTGGGAATCGAGGGGCACTTGCAAGCCGCTTCTTCTTCGCAACACCTAGTGTCTCCCAAGTAGCGAGCGCGGTATGAAGTGTAAGTATTTCTTGCAATGCGCTGAATTCGTGATTTGAGAGAAGAAGTTGTGTTCTCCAGAGATTTGCGATCGTTTGTACATCACCTTCAGATGAGTGACGGTCAATGATCCATGCAGCAAGCGCAGTAGGAAAATCTGAACTCGCAGGAAGGCGCCCTACCCTCGTTGGTGCAGTAAGAATAGATTGCTCTCCAAGGATAGGCACGTCAAGCCCTAAGTATTGCAATTCCCAAACTGCAACTCCGCGATTTTGATGGGTGAGCATTCGCCGAAGCTCGCCACCGATTCTTTCCTTAGATATTCCTGAAAGTTGGGAGGCGTGTTCTCGTATTGCATCTGCTGTTTCAGTTTCAATGGAAAAAGAAAAGTTTGCAGCAAAACGAACTGCGCGTAACATTCGAAGGTGATCATCAGCAAGTCTTTGATGTGGGTCACCGATCGCTCTAATGATTCTTGCGTGTAAGTCATCTTTTCCACCGACAAAATCAATGATGTCCTCCTCGACTGGATCTTCAAATAAGCCGTTAATGGTAAAGTCTCTTCTCTGCGCGTCATGTTTTGCATCTGTAAACGTTACGTTTGTTGGGTGACGATGATCTTTGTATTCTCCGTCACTACGAAACGTGGCGACGTCGTACATGAATTCGTTGTTTCTAACTAGCATTACGCCAAACGCTTCCCCTACGCTTTTTGCATTAGGAAAAATGTTGCGAATCTCTTCGGGTTTTGCAGCGGTAGCGATGTCATATTCAGTAGGCGCAGCAGAGAGTAATCTGTCACGAACACATCCTCCTGCGAAATATGTCTCGTAACCGGCATCTCGTAGCATGGTGAGCACTTCGAGCGCACCTTTACGAGCTTCGATTGGACAGGTAGATGTCACGACTTGTTTTTCCCGTAAAAGAGTACCCACATATTTACACCATGTTTATGGATTTCAGGACCAACCAACGATTCGATCGTATGGTCGGTTCTTTTTGGATTTATCGGCGATCGCAATACAATGAGACCATCGTCTGCGAGATGTAGTGCAACTTGTTCGACTTGTTGGAGGATTCGTTTGAACAGGTTCTCGTCTAGCATCATGATGTACGGTGGATCGATAAAGGCAACATCGATTGGTTTCGGTGCCCGCAAAAGAGGGACAGTCCCCAGAGCATCAGCAGAAACTGCAGAAACTTGATCGGCGCAATCAAGGTCGTTAATATTTTTCTCAAGAAGTTCAAAAATTTTCCTGTCGCGTTCAACCATAACGACGTGTTTGGCACCCCTACTTGCGGCTTCTAGCCCCATCGTGCCAACTCCAGCAAATAGGTCAAGTATATTTCCATCTGGAACATGTCCACGAAGTTGGTTGAATACTGACTCGCGAGCTCTTCCTGTCCACGGGCGAGTTGTATCTGAATCTTTAGGCGTTTTAAGGCGCCTTGATTTAAACTGTCCTCCAATGACTTTTAACATGTACGCAGGATACCGCATTGACTCGAAGTCAAAGTGACTCCAAGTCAAGTAGAATGGGACTTGTGAGGACCCGTTTCGAACAATTACCAAGCAGATTAAAAAAAATAGCAACCACTGAACACTTTGGTGAGGTGCCGGCGCTGATCATGAAAGCTGATGACCTGCCAAGACCCTTTCTCTTATGGATTCATGGTCGTACCGCAGATAAGGAACTCGATCCAGGACGGTACCTGCGGTATGTTCGTTCTGGGATCAATGTTTGTGCAGTAGATTTGCCTGGTCATGGAGAGCGTTTTGTTGCTTCGATGCAAGAACCAGAAGCTGCCTTCGATGTCGTCGAGCAAATGTCTGAGGAAGTGGACGGGGTTCTGCAATCACTTGGAGAAATTGCGTGTTTTGATCTGACAAATGCGGCAGTAGGAGGCATGTCTGCAGGAGGTATGGCGACTCTCATGCGACTCGTGCACCCGCACCCTTTTAAAGCAGCCGTTCTTGAAGCAACAATGGGGCAATGGCGTTTGCAACGCAACCACAAGATGTTTCTGCAATTGACTGACAGACAGTTTAGTGAACTGAATCCCGCAGATCATCTTGAAGCGTGGGCAGAAATCCCAATCATTGCATTTCATTCTCGTCATGACCAGTGGGTCCCCTACGCCGCACAAGAAGAGTTTATTGCGAGATTAAAACAACGGTATGTGCATCCCGAACGGATCGAATTTATTACATTCGATCACACCGGCGCGCCGAAAGAACATATGGGTTTTGGCAGGCAATCTGCCTTTGTTAAGGAAGTGCAAGTTGAATTTCTTGCCAAAGCATTTGAAGCTTCATTGGAGAAAACTACATGAATGCACACGCACAGCAAGGTCGTTACGGAGTATTTGGCGGGCGATATGTTCCCGAAACGCTGATCGCTGCGCTCGAACAATTGGAAGTTGCCTGGGAAGAAGCTTCTTCTGATTCATCTTTTCAAAGTGAACTTGCAGACTTACTTGAGCATTACGTTGCAAGACCAACGCCGATGACATCAGCGCCTCGCCTTACTAACATTGTTGGAGGTGCACAACTCTGGTTGAAACGTGAAGATCTTGCGCATACTGGTGCACATAAAATTAACAACACGATCGGTCAAGAATTACTTGCAAAACGCATGGGGAAGAAACGAATCATTGCAGAAAC
>JABHZL010000039.1 GCA_018656645.1 Phycisphaerae bacterium | reverse complement strand
CTTATCCAAACTGGTAAAGCAAATATGATTCCTGTTGTGCTGATTGCAGGAGAGGGCAGCATGTATTGGACAAATTGGGAAAAGCACATTGTGACTGATCTATTAGGCAACGAAACAATTAGTCCTGAAGACAAATCACTCTATTACGTCGCATCTTCACCAGAGGATGGCGTGAAGCATATTTTGCAGTTTTATAAAAATTACCATTCGAGTAGGTATGTTCGAAATGATTACATCATTCGTTTGAACCACAGAATTGCTGAATCTGGCATTGAAAAACTCAATGATTCTTTTTCTGACATTATCCGAGAGGGAAAAATTTGCCAATCGGATCCTCTTTCCTGTGAAGAAGATCATTTGCATTTGCCAAGATTGATTGTGCCGCATACACGCCGTAGTTTTGGCAGATTACGCCAACTTATCGATATGGTGAACACGTGCGATTTGGAATAACATTATTTCTTGTTTCGATTTCTGTGTTTGGCTGTTCTGCAGCAAAGGTAGAAGAAAAGCAAGTTGCTTTTGTGCCACATACTAGGATAGAAACTCCTGGGAGTGGTATTGCGCTTAGAAAATTTAAAGTCATTCCAAAAAGTGATATTACGCTTGAAGTATTGAACAATTTTGGAACGACGTTGCAGGATTCAAATTTACAAGAACATCTTGAATCTGAGGGGATGTTCGTTCGAGTGGTCGATGCTGTAGATATTCCAGCAATTGCAGCATCTCTAGGGGAATCACGGGAAGAGCGTTACGATTGGCATGGGCAAATAACAAAATGGCGAGATATTTTGCAACGCAAAATGCCATCTTCCGGAATGCTCGTGACAGCGGGGGGTATTTCTCACTTCGTAGATCATGGCTATCTCACTTTGCTTGCAAGGGGCTGGCAAATTGGGATGGAAAGTTGTGATCAATTTTACGTTCAACTTCTACCAGTTTGGCATGTTCCTGCAGAGCGGGGTGTTATTCCTGGGAAAAACATTACACCAATAGAGAGCCGAATCTTTTCGGAACTCATGATCGAATGCTTGCTTCAAGATCGTCAAGCGCTACTCATTGTGTCTCAAATGGATCCAGTGGTTCAATCGACCGGACCATTTGACGAAGGACCTGCCGGTGTTCGTATCGGCGAAGCACTTATGGGTGGTCCTGTAGAAGAGCCGATTATCACATTTATGCTCTTTGAAGTACACGTAGGTGTAACAAAAGACATCTAAAGATCTAGCATTTTTGAGTATCCAATCCCCTCACACGCTCAAAAAGCGTACCAGGTACGCTTTACAGTATCAAAAAGCGTACCTAGTACACCTGTCATGGTAAAATGGTGCGTTCTATGGAATCGAGCGAAATACCAACTGAAAAAGCATCAAGCGTTCGTCGACGTGTTCGGAAGGTCATGCCTCCGCAAATTGTTTGGCCGCTCTTGTTCACGCTAGGCAATCTTGTTGCTGGTTTTTCTGCAATCCATTATGCAACGAAGAGTGCAGAGTGGGTTGGACCATGGGGATGGAGCGGACTGACCATGGCAGGTTCGATGATTTTTCTCGGCATGTTTCTCGACAGCATCGATGGCGTTGTAGCTCGTCTTACGAATAGCGTAACTGAACTTGGAGCAATGCTAGATTCCCTCGCTGATTTAGTGACATGTGGGGTTGCCCCAGCCATCATGATCTTGGCACTTGTTGGGGGTTATCTTGGAGAAGAAGGTCACTTAACGGTGCTTGGTCCTGATGCGGATATGCCTTGGGGTAAAGTTGTGTGGGCGATTGCTGCCGTATACGTTTGTTGCACAGCGCTAAGGCTTGCAAGATTCAACGTTGAAACACATCCCGAAGAAGGTCCAAGTGATGACATTGCGTTTCTTGGTATTCCTTCTCCCGGAGCAGCTGGAGTTGTCGTTGCACTGATCATGTTGCATCAACATGTATTAGCGAATGGTATTGATACAGTTTGGATAGGACGTGCGTACGCATTTGGTGTCCCAATTGTTGCCCTTGGTTGCGCTTTAGGGATGGTTTCAAATATACCCTACGATCATTTTGTAAGTAAGTATCTGGGAAGACCGCAAACATTTCGTTTCCTTTCTGTCACAGTTATTATTATTTTTCTTGGAATCTGGTGGTTCCAAGAAACTGTGGTACTCGGCTTTATTTGGTATGCACTTACAGGACCAATAGAAGTAATGAAAAAACGCCGTCAAGCACAGGAGGAGTTGCAATGAGCAACGAAAAAGTTTGTACAAGATTTGCACCAAGTCCTACAGGACACTTACATGTAGGAGGTGCAAGAACAGCGATATTTTGTTGGGCTTTCGCACGAGCGAATGGCGGCAATTATTTGTTACGGATTGAAGATACAGATCAAAAACGGTCTAGTGATCAAGCAACTGCAGGATTTTTTGAAGATCTCAAATGGTTGAATATTGGTTGGGATGAAGGTCCAGAATTCGAAGGTTCTGGCGGTGGTGAGCATGGTCCGTATTATCAATCTCAGCGTTTGGATATTTACAATGAGTATGTACAAAAATTACTAGATGCAGACCTTGCATACTATGCCTTTGAAACACCTGACGAACTCGATTTAGAAAGGAAACTTGCTCGCAAGGAAAAAAGAGCCTATCGATATAATCGAGCATCGTTAGAATTGAGCCCAGAAACAATTCAGCAATATCTTGATGAAGGGCGTGCCAAAGTTATTCGGTTCAAAGTTCCAGAAGGTGGCCCGATTGTTGTTCAAGATGCAGTTGTTGGTGAAGTTCAAGTAGAACGCAATGAAGTCGACGACTTTGTCATATTCAAAACTGATGGGTTCCCAACGTACCATTTTGCAGTTGTCGTTGATGATGCGCTGATGGGGGTTACAAATATTATCCGAGGGCAAGAGCATCTCAATAACACATTCAAGCATGTGTTGTTACAAGATGCCTTTGGCTTCGATAGACCAACGTTTTCACATATATCTCTCATCTTTAATCCAGATGGTTCTAAAATGTCTAAACGTGATAAAGACAAGGCGCTTCGGACTTTTGTGCGAGAAAAGAATATTGATACACCTCCAAATGATTGCATCTCAAAGGAAGCATGGGACGCTTGGTTGACCTCAAAAGATGTCCAATTAGAAATTAACGACGCAAACGCACTTGCTGATGCACTCGGCGTTGAGTTGCCAGAAATCAATGTAGAGGATTTTCAACGAGCAGGGTATTTACCCGAGGTGCTTTTGAATTACCTTTGCTTATTAGGGTGGTCTCCGGGAAATGATATTGAACAGTTTGATGCAGACTTCTTGGTTAAAAACTTTTCACTTGATCGAATCGTCAAGTCGCCTGCGAAGTTTGATCGTGCAAAATTGCTTGCGTTCAACTTAGATGCACTGCAACAACTTTCGAAAGATGAGTTTGAAAAACGCTTACTCGTTTGGTGCAATAAATACGCGCCAGAGTTTGTAGGTTTAGGAGATAAATTTTCACTGTTCGCATCGACAAATCACGACAGATCCAAAACTTTCCAAGATACTATTGTGACTTCGAAGTTTTTGATTGATGATGATGATGCAATTACATGGGAAGAATCAAAGCCAGTCAAAAAAGCATTGTTAAAAGGCGAAGTGACAGGACTATCAAGAATGCCTGCGATTATCAAAGAGCTAAGCTCGCTTGAAACTTGGAATGCAGAGTCAATCGACGCATGTTTGCATGCTCTGGCTGATTCACTAGCAGGTGGAGCGCTTGGGAAAGTCGCGCAGCCAGTTCGAGTTGCAGTAGCGGGTGGACCCATTTCTCCGCCAATCGGTGATACGCTCGTATTATTGGGCAAGGAATCATCAATCAAGCGGTTGACTAGATGTTTAGAACATTTTTCAACTACGTGCAATGTCTAATATGAAAACAGGAACTACAGTTAAATCAGAATTAATGCTAGAAGGTATCCTAGATTATGCAGGTCTTTATCCACCAGCAAATTTAAAGATGGAACAAGTTGTCCATAATTGGGCAAACTATATTCAGTCAGAGGACAACTGGATGCTTGCAAAGCTCATAATCCCATCAAATCGACTTGATGAATTTAAATATGCAGCTGTCGATCTTCTTCCAAAGCAAAAGGATGAAGCATGGCAGCTGAGTGTTCTACTTCCTCCTGCATCATCAGATCAATTTGAACAGGCTTTGCAATCAACAGTTGACTTCAATTTAGAATCGTGTGGAGCGGTTGCTCATGTGGTTGAGTTTAAAGCATCATCAGTTGTTCAGATTGATTTTGCACTCAATCAACTCCATGATGATATCTTTCCATTCATTGAGATTCCAATTGATGAAGATCCTCGTGGGTTAATTGCATCGCTTTCAGGTGCAATTGCTGGAGCAAAAGTCAGGACCGGTGGCATTACAAAAGAGTTGTATCCATCAGTGTCTGATCTTGCACGGTTTATTCATGCTTGCGCGGCTGCTGGGCAGCAGTTTAAAGCGACTGCTGGAATGCATCATCCTGCTCAGCACCAAAATGAATCTGTCGGTGTACAAGAATTTGGGTTTCTGTCAGTTCTTCAGGCAACAGCAGCTGCGAGTGCTAATAATGCTGGAATAGATGAGGTAGAGAATATTTTATCTGCCCACACGCCTGATTTTTCAGAGTTTTCAGAATCACAGTTAAAGCAAATTCGAGCAGAATTTTTTGTTTCAGTTGGTACTTGCTCGTTTGAAGATCCAATAACAGATTTAAGAGAAATGGGAATACTAAAGGAATCAATATGATTGATCATACACATAACGTACACGCGAAAAGTTGGGTCGAAGAAGGATCTGGAAGAATTGATTTCCCTGTTCAAAATCTTCCTTGGGGTGTGTGTGCTACGCATGGTATCGTTGTTGCAATTGGCGATAAAGCAGTTGTACTACGCACAGCACTTCAAAAAGAAATCTTGCAATTTTCAAATGAGATAACCAATGCACTGATGCAAAACTCATTAAACGACTTTATGTCATTGGGGTCCGAAGTTTGGACTTCAGTTCGACATGCAATATTTGATCTTTTGACTGGTGACCCTGTCCTAGAGATATTGTGTGAGCAAACTGAGCTGAAGTTGATATTGCCTGCAACAATAGGGGATTACACTGATTTTTATGCAGCGAGAAACCATGCTACGAATGTGGGAAAAATGTTTAGGCCAGATGGTGATCCTTTGATGCCGAATTACTTACACTTGCCAGTTGGATATCACGGCAGGGCAAGCAGTGTGGTTATTTCTGGAACTGAAATTACTAGGCCTCATGGTCAATTGAAACCTGACGATAGCGATCCGATTTTTGCGCCATGTAAACTGCTCGATTACGAACTAGAGTTCGGAGCATTCATTGGTAGCGGCAATACTATAGGCCAACGTATTACAATGGATGATGCGATGGAACATATTTTCGGGATTGTCATCTTGAACGACTGGTCTGCCAGAGATGTACAAAAGTGGGAATACCAACCACTTGGTCCATTCAATGCAAAGAACTTTGCTTCGACAATTAGTCCATGGATTGTGACGATTGATGCGCTTGCTCCGTTTAGAAAAGATGGCCCCGCGCGTCTAGATTCAGACCCGCCTGTACTTGAATATTTACAACCAGTGACAGAAGATGTGCTTGATGTGCGTTGCTGCGTCTCGCTCTCCTCATTTTCGATGCGAAATGATGATGTTGGTGCAATGCAACTGACGAAAAGTTCGCTTTCCAATCTCACATGGTCGTTTGCTCAGATGCTAGCGCATCACACAAGTACTGGTTGCCCAATGAATAGTGGAGATTTGATTGGAAGTGGAACCATCAGCGGCGAAACCAAGGATAGTCGTGGTTGTTTACTTGAGTTAACGTGGCGAGGTACCGAGCCAATTGACTTACCTGATGGAACACAGAGACGATTTCTACAAGATGGCGATGAACTTACAATCAAAGCATGGTGCGAATCTGAAGATGCAGTTCGTATCGGTTTTGGAAAGTGTGCAGGAGTGATTTTGAAAGCAAATCCTGAGGGTTGAGCAAAAATGAAACTATCGGCGGGCTGTTTCTATGAACTTAGAGGAATGGGCTTCCAATCTTCCCAAGATTTTGTATATGCCTCATCGTCGATTGCCATCGCTGATTTGGTTGGATACAGTGGTTTAAACGTGTCACACATAACAACAAGTTCATCGGTGTATGTTTGATCAAGCGTGGCTTCAATTGTGCCAGGATGGGGTCCATGTGGAATGCCCTGAGGATGCATGGTTAACGATCCTTCCGTAATGCCCTTCCTTGCAGTGTACTTACTATCACAGTAATACATCACTTCATCACTATCTACATTTGAGTGATTGTAGGGTACCTTTATTGCTTGTTCATGAAAATCAAGCATGCGCGGAGCAAAGGCACAAATGACAAAGTTTTCGCCAGTAAATACTTGGTGTGTAGGTGGGGGCATATGGTGTTTTCCCACTATAGATGAGAAGTCCATTGCATTGAAGCAGTAAGGGTAGTAGCAACCATCCCAGCCGACAATGTCAAGTGGATGGTATGGGTACATATAACTATGCACACTATTTAGTGCTTTTATTCGAACTTCAAACTCGCCCATCTCATCATGTACAAGTGGCAACTGTGGAATGCGTAAGTCACGTTCACAGTAGGGTGCATGTTCAAGAAACTGAGAAGTTTTCTCGGAAATGTATCTCTTTGGAGGAAGAATATGAGAGGCATTTGCTGTTTCGATAAACATAAATCGATTTTCTGGACCATCTGCGGGAGCAGTATCAAATTCCATTTTATAGATTGTGCCTTTAGGAATGATGATAAAGTCGAATTTTTTAAATTCTAATGTGCCAAACATAGAATGGATCGTTCCTGTTCCATTGTGGATGAACAGGCATTCGTCTCCCTGGCCATTTTTGAAGTGATACTTCATGTCGTTTACAGGGATACAAACTCCCATCTCACAATCTGCATTGCCAAAAAGAACTTTCCTACCAGTAATGGGGTCACCATCTGGGATCATGTTTTTTGAAACTAAATGCCGCATGCGCATGACATTTTTTTCAACGTATTCTTGTTCAGTCGAATATTCGTATTTCCAACCAGAAACTTGGGTTGGTGGATGTATGTGGTACATCGTTGATGTTGGTCCATCGAATCCCTCTGTTCCAAAAACTTCTTCAGAGTAAAGAACTCCATCTGGTCTGCGGAATTGAATATGTCGTTTTGGAGGAATTTTACCTAATGATGTGTAGTAGGGCAAAATTGTATTCCTGTTCTGTAGTTATAAGTTGCCGCGTCGGTTTTGCTCAAGTTCAAGAGCTTCAAACAATGCTTTGAAGTTACCCTTGCCGAATGATTGACTGCCACGCCTACAAATTATTTCGAAGAAGAGTGTCGGTCGATCTTGAACAGGACGAGTAAAGAGTTGCAATAAGTAACCTTGGTCGTCTCGGTCGACAAGAATACCAAGTTCTTGAATGAGTTTTTTCTCTTCTTCAATGTCGCCGACGCGGTCCCAAAGAAGTTCATAATATGTATCAGGTAGTGTTAAGAAACTAACGCCTCTCTTACGGAGTTCTTTGATGCTATCAATTGCGTCATCTGTTCTAAATGCAAGATGTTGTACTCCTGCTGTATTGTTATGCCAGTCGAGATATTCTTGGATTTGACTTTTGCGCTTGCCATTAGCAGGTTCGTTGATGGGGAATTTAATCAAACCTCCACCCGATGACATGACTTTTGACATCAGAGCAGAATATTCAGTTGAAATATCCTCATCATCAAAATGTTTGAACATTGAAAATCCTAGGGTGTTCTGGTACCAATCGACGGTATTATTCATTTGATCTATTTGCACATTCCCCACACAATGATCAAGGAATTTCAAACCGCATGGGTTATCCTTGTTGTATTGATTAAGCGGGTGTTCCATCGCCTTGAATCCTGGCAGGATAATGCCACCTTGCTTTAACTCAGGTAACGCATATTTCCCAGATCGAGAAACAAACGAGTGAAGAACTTCTCCGTACGTTTTTATGCCAGCCCGGACGACCTCCCCGTGCTCGTCTCTCGTCTTAAAAGGTTCGTATGCAATTTCTGCACCATTTTTAACAGCTTGATCGAATGCTCTCTGCGCATCAAACACAGTGAATGCAATGTCTTTCACGCCATCTCCATATAATTTGATATGGCGTTGGGCTGGATGGTTATCTTTGAGCCCTGTTGTGATGATTAAGCGGATATTTCCTTGTGTCAATAAATATGAAGCTTCTTCTCTATTGCCAGTTGTTAAATCATCAAACTGAGCGACTTGGAATCCAAAGGTGTAGGCATAATAAAAAGCAGCTTGTTTCGCATTCCCAGCGTACAATTTGACGTGGTCCACATCGATCAAGTGTAATGGATCTGTTGCAGTGGCTTCCACGGGTTTATTAACTGTGAACGGGTATTTTTCTGTTTTTAGAGGCATTGAAATCTCAATTGTAGTATATCTGAAATATTTATTTTACAGGCAAATTGATTCATTGCAAGGAAAAAGTACTAAAACTGTCAATGCCAACTATTATGCACATATATGGCTAAATCAATAAGTAGACAAAATGTAGGTCTTGAGACTGTCGAACCCATAGGTGATCGTGTCCTTATCAGAAAGGACGAGGACCGAAAGATTACCAAGGTTGGTATCCATTTGCCAGACAAGATCGAGATTCCAACAATCACAGGTCGTATTGTGACAGTGAGTACAGTGATCGAAAATGATCCTGATTATCCAATTCAGCAATACGATAAAGTTTTGTTCAACCCAAAACACTCTATCCCAGTAGATTTCGAAGGGGACAATCGTCTCTTCGTTGTTCCTATTGAGGATGTTGTGGCTATTTTCAGGCGAGACGCATGAGAAAGAAAAATGCAGGATTAACTGCCGAGTCAGTTCCTGTTTTGAAAAGGGCTGGTCATCGCTCGTTGCGAGTTCCGGGTTCAAAAAGTTTGACCCAGAGAGCAATTATGCTCGGTGCGATTGGAGCAGGACGCACAGTTCTTACTGAACCGCTCCTTTGCGATGACACAAAGTTACTGAGTGAAGCAATGGCAACACTTGGTGTTGGGGTAAAGTGGTCATCGAAAAAACTAATTTTGCATGGGATTGACGGACAATTTCCTCGAGGGGGAACTGTGAATCTTGGTGCAGGTGGCACACCATCTCGTTTTATGATTGCAGCAGGGAGTTTATCTCCCGAGTCGGTTGTTGTAGATGGCAACGGACGAATGCGACAGAGACCTGTTGGTGAATTACTCACAATGCTTACACAGTTGGGCGCAACGATTGAAGGTGACCATTTGCCTGTAACAGTACAGCGTGCTTCCATGTCAGGTGGTGTTGTACAGATTCCTGTAACGAAATCAAGTCAGTTTATTTCTGCAATGTTATTGATAGCACCATTTCTTGAGGGTGGTTTAACAGTTGTTTGTGAAAAACCTATCACATCTGAATCGTACGTTGACTTAACTTTGGAAACACTACGTACTTTTGGCGTTTCTATTCACGACGTGGTAGATGAAACACAGAGATCAATTACAGTTTCGCAAACTCGTGTAACCCACCGTGAACTTACGATTGAACCAGATGCAAGTTCCGCTGTATATTTTGCAGCAGTTGCTACTTTACACAAGGGACTACAAGTAACTCTTGAGGGATTGCGACTGGATTCTCTTCAGCCAGATGCAGAAGCAATTCGGTTGCTTGGCAAAGTTGGCGCTGATCTACAAGAAACGGAACTTGGCTTGCAAGTTACAGGTACAGGAACAATTCGTGGATTTGGTGATCTTGATGCTTCTAGTTTTCCAGATGCATCATTGTGTCTTGCTGCAGTCGCAGCAGTTGCGGATAGTCCATCAAGAATCTACGGACTTGAAACGTTGCCTCTTAAAGAATCAGACCGCATCGAGGTCATGGCACGATCGCTAGCCAAAGCAGGGTGTGGAGTGGGCGCGGGAACAAGTGATCTTAGAATTTCTCCCTTGCAAGTAAATAACGGTCCGACTGCGATAGACCCAGTTGGTGACCACCGAATTGCAATGTCCATGGCAGTGCTTGCAACAAAACGATCTGGTATTTCAATTGTTGATCCAACTTGTGTCACAAAAAGCTATCCAAATTTTTGGAAAGATTTGCGAAAAGTGTATGAAGGGAACGATTCCTCATGACACACTTCAAACATTTTGCAAAACAAATGTTGCAATGGCGTGGCAGACTGATCTTAGCAGTTGCACTTGCTATCTTCTCCGCAATGGGTTTAGGTGTTGGGTTGTTGAGTCTAGGGCCAGCGCTTTCATTAATTCTCAATCCTGAAAGTGGACAGGCCTTACCTGAACTTGCGCAGCAGTTCAACTCAGAAAATCATATTATTGCAGTACCCCAGTGGCTGATTGAAAAGTTGCCAGCAGATCGATTTGACGGTGTGATGTTTATTTTGATTGGTGTAGGCTGTTTGACGCTCGTTGGTGGAATAGCAAACTTTTTGCATTCATATTTGAGTGGGTGGATTGCTGTACACACAGTAGCCCGCGTGCGTAAGCAAGCTTTTGGCCACGTTCTAGGTTTGGAACTTGGTCGTGTGCTTCGCAGTGGTGCAAGTGAATTTATCTCTAGAATTGTCAGAGATGCAGAAGCCCTTCAGGCTGGATTGACTGTACTGATGGGTAAGTCGGTTGCACATTTTTCGAAGGGTGTTGCTGCCTTTATCGTCGCATGCGTGTTCGATGTTCAACTTGTTGTGATAGCGATTTTAGTTTTGCCCGTACTTGCATTTGTTCTACAAAAAATAGGGCGGCGCATCAGAAAGGGATCAAAAACTTCCCTCGCTGTGCAGCAAGAATTGCTGCGTATTTCCAATGAAGCGGTACAAGGATTGCGTGCGGTAAAAGTGAATACAGCAGAACAATCAATTCAAAGTAGTTTTTCTTCTGAGAATGAACGCCTGATCAAAGCTGAGATGAAAGTTCGGGTTGCTCGTGCCTTGATGAGCCCGCTTATGGAAATTCTTTCGATTATTGTCCTTGGCGCGTTGGCGGCAATTGCAGCTAAATCAATTATTGATGGCACATTAGATTTTGATCGGTTCTTACTTTCAATAGGGTCGCTTGCTGTTGCTTGTGGATCACTAAGACCACTCTCTGGCATGGTTGCTCAAATACAAGCATCTGAAGCACCCGCTGAAAGGTTGCAGGATATTCTCACAACTCCACTCGAAGATGAGACACTACGTCAACCAATTTCTCCACATACTAAAACGATTGTTTTTGAAGATGTATCTTTTGCCTACGATGATGTAAATGAACCATCAATCAGAGGCATATCATTAACAATTAACCACGGAGAAAGTGTTGCAATCGTTGGTCCAAATGGTTCTGGTAAAACGACGCTGCTTTCCATGTTGCCTCGTTTATTAACACCACAATCAGGAACTATTTTGATTGATGGTATTGATATTGCAACCGTTGATTTGCATTCACTACGATCTCAAATTGGCGTTGTTACACAAGAAACAGTTCTATTTCGTGGCACAATCGACGAAAACATTCGCTTTGGAATAGATGCGACGCTTCAACAAGTCAAAGAGGCGGCTGAGCGAGCACATGCTGCAGATTTTATTGAAGCGATGGACGGTGCATATAGTGCAAATGTGTATGAATCTGGCACTTCTCTCAGCGGCGGTCAGCGCCAACGCTTGGCGATTGCTCGGGCTTTGTTGCGTGATCCATCGATTCTAATTCTTGACGAAGCGACAAGCCAAATTGACACTGAGTCCGAATCACTGATCAACGACACGCTTGATAGTTTTTGCGAATCTAGAACGGTATTGATTATTGCCCATCGTTTATCAACAGTACAAATGGCTGATAGGATAATTGTTCTTAATCAAGGTTCATTGGTTGATACTGGAACACATGATGAATTGCTTAGCCGTTGCGATGTGTACGCTCGCCTAGCACAAACACAACTTGTCTCCTCAGATGCCTAAACATTTGCGAATTATCGTTTGCTTGCTGATCGTACTCTTGTATGCGTGTTCCTCGCGTGAGAGTGAACCAAAACTCCCAGGTGTACGCATTGTTTCACTAAGTCCTAGCATCACAGCAACGCTTATTGACATGGGACTTAGCGACCATCTAGTTGGGTGTTCTGCATTTTGCGAAAAAATAGGAACATCACTACCAGTTGTCGGAGATTTATACTCCATAGATTATGAACGCCTCCTCCGCCTTCAGCCGACACATGTTTTTCTGCAACAACAAACGGGTGGAATTGATTCTCATATTGAAGAACTTGCTAGAGATAATGCTTTTCTACAACGAAGTTGGGAACTGAATACGATTGCAGATATTATGAATCTGTCTTCTGATCTCACATTATTGCTAGATGTAGATCAAACAAAAATTTCTTTTGCTTTAGAGAAGTCTGTGATTTCCGATGAGCCAACGTTACTGATGACAAATGGGACTGATCAGAATGTAGGGCTTTGTTTTGGGAACAATACATATCTTGATGATATCTGGAGTGCAATGGGCGGCGTGAATGCGTTGAAGCGTGATGGATGGCAAATGTTATCGCTAGAAGACATTGCGAGGCTTGCTCCGAGTAGAATCCTCATTGTGTCTGATGTCCAAAGTACAAGTATTGGTCCTGTAAAGTCTCTTGGTATTCCTGTGATTCAGTTTGTTCACAAAGATGTTTTGGTTCCTTCAACTCGAATAGTACAAGTTGCACAATCACTTCAGGAGCGGTTGGCAAAATGAAACCAAGGCACATATTTGTTTGGATTGTCTTACTCTCGATGCTCATCGCGGGTTGTGTAGCAAGGTTAATGATTACTCGAAGCACATCTAGCGAGTTGTTCTTTGCCTGGCCAGATGCCACTTATATTGGGTACCGACTTGTTCCAATGTTTGCGGCTATTGTGGTTGGTGGAGCACTTGGCGTTTCTGGCATGGGTTTGCAAGTATTGTTGCGAAACCCTCTTGCTTCGCCATGGATCCTTGGGCTATCAAGCGGGGCGGGTCTTGGAGTGATGGCTTCGATGATGATTGAACATTACCGCGGGATTGGATTTCCAGAGAGTGAAACAATCGGTGCTATTGCAGGAGCAATTCTTGCGCTTACTGCAGTGTATTTGTTATCGCGTGGTCGAGGTGGTTTAGATCCAGTGACAATGATTCTCGTAGGAGTTGTAGTCTCTGTGATTTGTGGCGCTGGAATTATGGTGTTGCAACATCTCGTACCGATGGGACTTCGCGGTTCATTTACAACGTGGTTGATGGGAAGTTTGCCTGAAACGATGTCATATACTCGTCTTGGAATTTTAGGCGGCGTCGTTGGTATGGGGACACTCATCCTTGCGTGGTGGGGACCATCTCTCGATGCTGCGTGTTTATCTGATGATGAAGCAACAAGCGTCGGTGTCCATTTACCATCATTGCGATTTCGTTTGTTTTTAGTATCTAGTATTCTTGCTGCTGTTGGAGTTGTCATTGCTGGTCCAATAGCATTTGTTGGTTTGATTGCTCCCCACGGAGCGAGGTTACTATTGCGTTCAAATCATCGGATGCTTGCAGTTGGCTCAGCAATTTTCGGAGCGTTATTGCTCGTCTTGGCAGATGATCTGAGGCAGCTCATCGATTTTGGAACTGGCCGCTTACCCGTTGGCATTTTGACAAGTGGTATCGGTGGGTTTGTTTTTCTGCTCTTACTTCTTCGAGGGAGGGGTAAGGTTTGAGGTTACACATTTCATCTCTGAGTGTTCGTTATGGCAAGTTATCTGCGCTACGTGATATTACGGCTAGTGCTGATGGCGGAAAAATAGTTTGCGTTCTTGGTCCAAATGCATCAGGAAAATCAACTCTTCTGCGATGTATTGCAGGGCTGCAAGCACCCACGCGGGGGAAAGTTTTGTTTGACGGCGCGTCTCTCCTGCGCCTTCATCCGCGCGAACGAGCATCCAAAGTTGTATGGGTCCCAAGAACTTCTGAAGTTGGAGGCAGGTTTACCCTTCGCCAAGTTGTCGAACTTGGACGGTATGCACTTGGTCCTTCTCCAGCACGTGTTGATGATGCACTTGCAACGGTTGACCTTTTTGATCGCGCTGAAACAATTTGGCATGAGGCAAGTGCTGGCATGAAACAGCGAACGACAATTGCTCGTGCACTCGCGCAGAGAACCCCAGGTGGTTTGCTTGTCCTTGATGAACCAACTTCAGCATTGGATCTTCGGCATATTCAAATTGTTTCAGAAGTTTTGCGAAAATGTGTTTCTGAAGGTGATCTCGTAATTGCTGCGATACATGATGTTGCACTTGCTATTCAGTTAGCAAATACTGCTTTTGTACTTCGTCATGGAGAGTTGGTGCTCGCAGGTCAAAGTTCCGCGGTTCTATCCCCAGGTTCACTTGGCGAAGTTTTTGGTGTCGATCTCACATGGGCGACTGACGAGGCAGGAAAACGCCACCTCGTTTCTCCCTAATCAGTAGACTCTAAGCAGATATATGTTGGTATGCTGTATGTATGACAAAGATTGTCACAATCATTATCATCGTGAGCACCGTTTGGTCTGTTATATCGGGAATCATTGAAAAGCAAAAAAGGGCGAAACTCTCATCGAAGCGGGAAGTAGGCTTGCAAACTGGGCAAAAACCCACGCTTCCCAAGCAACCGACAGTTGAGATGTTTGAATCAAGAATCGACGCTTTAAGAAAGAGGCCTTCGCCTCGGATCGCAGCGCCTCCTACTGTGGTCGTTGAAAAACTACCAAAAAAGAAGGTTGGGAAAAAGAGAATTGAGCATATCAAGCCGCTTCATCAGGAAGATTGCCCTCTACCACCAAAACAATCCTCACGTCCCTCTCGAAGTCGCGCTAGAGCTGTTTCTAGGCTCTTAAAGACTCCACAGAGCGTGCGGACGGCTGCCATTTTGAGCGAAGCCCTCGGCAAGCCCATTTCTCAACGGTAATCATAAAAATAAGCAAAGATCGCCACGTGTTCGCTGCAGATCGCTATACTTCGCGGCAGAATTAGCAAATACTGAGGAAATGGAGATTCTCACCAGATGATAGATATTCGAAAACTCAAAGAACTTGTCAAACTGATGGTCAACAATGATCTTGCTGAAATTGACCTTCGTGATCCCGATGAGCAGGTAACACTTCGCAGGCATGGCGAGAACGTTGTCGTTCCACAAATGGCTGCACCAGTATTGCATTCTGCACCTGTTGCTCCTGTTGCAGGCGCCGAGACCTCAGTGGCTCAAGCAACTGCACCTGTTGTTGCTGGCGAGAAAATTGCGAGTCCGATGGTCGGCACTTTTTACGTTGCTGCGGATCCTGATTCGCCAGCCTTTATCAAAGTAGGCGACACTGTTTCGGAAGACACAACCGTTTGTATCATCGAGGCAATGAAAATTTTCAACGAGATCAAAGCACAATGTAGTGGCACTGTGACACAACTTCTTGTTGAGAATGGCGAAGCAGTTGAATTCGGTCAACCATTGTTTATCGTTACGCCCTAACTGAGGATTAATTTACGATGTTTTCCAGAATCCTCATCGCCAATCGCGGCGAAATTGCCTTACGTATTCTTAGAGCTGCTCGTGCTTTAGAAGTAGAGACTGTCTGCGTTTATTCAGAAGCAGATGCTGGGGCACCATGGTTAGATCTTGCAGATAAAACAGTGTGCATTGGCAAGGGTCCCTCTGCAGATTCCTATTTGCGAATTGACAGAATCATTTCTGCTGCAGAGATGACTGATGCAGAAGCGATTCATCCTGGCTATGGCTTTCTTGCAGAAAATGCACACTTTGCAGAAGTGTGCCGTGATTGTCATATTGAATTCATCGGACCATCACCAGAAGCAATGGCAAGGCTAGGCGATAAGATAAGTTGTAAAAAACTTGCACGCGAAGCGGGAACACCTGTATTTCCCGGAACAGATGGCGAAATTGAAGAACTTGAAGAGGCCATTGAAATGGCTGATATTATTGGTTATCCAGTGATTGTAAAAGCATCAGCAGGTGGTGGTGGCAAGGGGATGCGTGTTGCACATAATGTTGCATCGCTTCGAACCGCTGTCACGGCTGCAAAGCAAGAAGCAGTAGCGTCATTTGGAAACGGCGCGGTATACCTTGAAAAATTCTTGGAAAATGCTCGGCACGTTGAAGTACAAGTCATTGGAGATAAACATGGCAATGCGGTTCATCTCTTTAATCGTGATTGCACTAGCCAACGCCGCCATCAAAAATTAGTTGAAGAAGGTCCAGCTCCTGGAATTGATCCTGCAGTTCGTGATAAAGTTTGTGAATCTGCAGCGGAGCTCATTCGTAAAGCACAATACAGCGGGGCTGCAACAGTAGAATTTTTGATGAATGACAAACAAGAATTCTTTATGCTTGAAGTAAATACTCGTGTGCAAGTTGAACACCCAGTTACTGAAATGATTACTGGTGTAGACATCGTGAAGGAATCAATTCGAGTGGCAGCAGGGGAAGAATTATCCTGGAAACAGGAAGATGTCCATCTGCTCGGTCATGCAATTGAATGCAGAATTAACGCTGAAGATCCAGACAATAATTTTATGCCACAACCCGGACTCATTGAAACGTGGCAATTACCAGGAGGTCCTGGTGTACGCGTTGAATCACACGTTCGAGCAGGGTATCGAATCCCGCCAAATTACGATTCAATGATCGGAAAACTCATTGTCGTTGGGCGTGACAGAAATGAAGCGATTGTACGAATGCGATGTGCGCTAGCTGAGATGAAAGTTGGACCGATCGCAACGACGATTCCATTACATCAACGATTAATGAACCATCATGCTTTTGTTAGCGCGGAGTTTGATATTCATTGGGTCGAACGGTTGCTTGATAATTAAAGCGAATCGACTGGTCTCTTGATGTACTTGTCACAAGTTCCAATTGTGATATCGTCAAGCATAAATTCCCTGAGAGTT
>JABHZL010000040.1 GCA_018656645.1 Phycisphaerae bacterium | reverse complement strand
CCAGCCGTTGCTTCGCGGCCATTTGTGACCTCTATACATAAAGAAACCAATCTTCTTGCAAGGTGGGGATTCCCTGTGAATTGAATTTCAACAAGATCGTCTCCCGTGTACGACGCATGTTTTGGAAAAGCACCAACAAGAACCGGAAGTTTGTTATTTTCAATATTGATATACCCGCTGACAATGGATCCAAACTCTGGCTTGAGGCCTAATTTAAGTATGCCATGTTTGGCACCAGAGCCACTTATGCGAACTAGCGACTTTTTTGCATAGCCCTGAGCAGAACTAATTGAAACAATGGTTGAGTCAAGATCCAAAATTCCGTGAACCTAACCCTTCTTTTTGAAGGAACGTTTACCAGCCTTGTTCTTTACCTTCTTTTTGCGAGCTTCCATGGCATCTGCCCACGCCCGACCCTGCTTGTCTTTCGGCTTTTTACGTTTTCCAACAGCATCTACTGGAGCTGCCTTTGGTGATAAATCCATTTGATCGACATGTTTACGGATGTGTCGGCTTTCAAGAATACCAACAGTACTTGAAGTCAAGATATATAAAGTTAACCCAGAAGGCGCACTGTATAACATTACAGGGAATAACACGACCATCATGATTCGCATAATTTTTTGCTGCGATTGTTGCTCTGATGTCATTGCAGCGCCGGTTTGTGGAGACATATATTTCTGTTGAACAAAGAAAATACCACCCATGAGAATTGGCAACAAGTTGATACCAGTCATGTTCCACATGAGAAATTGTTTGGGCTCTGCAAACGCGCCAAAGAAATGGTCGGAGGCACTTAAATCAGCAAGGAACGGCCAATCTCCAAACATTTGAAACACGCCAAAGAAAGCAGGCTCTTGGCGAATGTCAAACATAAAATATAAAAGGGCATAAAGTGCAACCCAAATTGGCATTTGTAAAAACATTGGCAAGCACCCAAGCATTTGAAAAGGATTGACTCCATGTGTTTGCATAAGCTTCATCTGTTCGCTTTGCACTTTTTTGGGATCATTTGGGTATTTCGATTTTAATTTATCAATCTCTGGCTTCAGATTTTGCATTACTTTGCCAAAGCGTTGCATATTTACTTGTGATTTTTTCGTAATAGGGTGTAGCAGTGTTCGTACGATTAGCACCAATAATATAATTGCAAGTCCCCAATCAAACACAACGTACTGGTCAAGAGTAGTGAGGACCATTGCTAAAAAATCAGCAAGCCATTGGAATGTACAAATTGCGCACATGCTCGACATTTGATACAGCACCATGCCACGCATAGACAGGGAAACATAGGGTTGATCATTATCAAGAATGGAACGCTTGAGCGGTCCTGCGTATACACCCATTGTTAAATCAAGCGTACCTGACGCTTCAATTGTTTTCTTTGGAGCCCAAAGTGCAGTTAATATAAATTCCTTATCATCGACGCCGGAAGTTTGCGCGGTAATCACTTGAACAGTGTTTTTAAGGAGCCTTGAATCGTTTCTGTTTTCCCCAAGGTTTGGAAACACCGCTATCGCAAAATACCTATTAGTTGAAGCAAACCAAGAAAGTTTTAAACCGTCTTCTGTGGTTTCAGGTGTTGGCCAAAGCGGTTCGCTTCCAACTTTTGCTGCGTCTGCATATTCATATAAAAAATCACTTGATTGAATTGGAGCTGCTTGGTTTGGGTCATATTCATCACTGAGTTCCCAACCAAAACGGAAACGGCGACGATCCATGTAACGCGATCGGTCAACACGAAGACTAGGGGGTCCATACTGCAACCACTCAACTTCAAGTTTTGAAGTAGTTAGGTTCTGTACTTTTTGATCAAGGAGTAAACCGAAATCATTGTCCATTGTCCACACACGTGTAATTTTTGCAACTACGTTGTTCGTTTCATCAACGACCGTTGCTTCAAAACTTCCTGTACCCGTAACGTTCCATACAGTTGGTGATGTAAGGTGAAGGAGTTCATTGTTGATAATAATTTGACTTGCGCCAAGAACTGAAATAGCTGCAGTTTGCACACCCAGATCTGTGTTGTATGCAAGTTCGTGGGTTGTCGAAAGTAAGTACATGTCATCGATAGGTGGCTGCTCACCGCCATCAGATCGATATTTATTCCACGCAAGTTTGCCGTCAACCGTTTCAAAAATATTAGAAAAACGAATTGAACTGATACCCGCACCAGCCCGAGTGAACGAAACTTTCATTTTTGCTGCTTCTACATCTCCCAATGATCCAAGAGGTGTAGGAGTTGTTTCATCTTTATATAGAAGAAGGGATAGTTTCCCGGTTACGGGCTTTGACTTCACCTCGGGCTCAGCTTCGATTTTCGGGTCAAAAGTTGGTTCAGGCTTAGAAACAGTTGTTATTGCATCCTGAACGGGTTTTTCTGCTTTTGTAGCAACTTCTGCAGGAGGAGTGATAGTTTCCTCAGCAGTAGGCTTAGGTTTGCCTGGACCAAAAATAACAGCAGCAAGAACGCCTGCTGCAGCGACCGTTACGATAAGGGGAATCAAACGACGTTTTGCTTGCTTCGTCATAGTGCGTTTCTTCTATAGAAAGGGATTTATTTACCGTCCTTCGAGGAGCCGATCCCCGAGCCAGTTACTGAGTTCTGGAATTGCATGAATTTTTTCACGGACGGCTTCGATGTCATAATCAAGGCGGAAAAATTCAACCGCAAATTTTTCGTCATCAAGAATTGCGTAACTGCTCCGTGGATTGAAATCACGGGGTTGCCCAACTGAGCCAGGATTGATGATGAAGTGGTCATCATCTGTGTATTGGAATGAAAATTCATCAAGATCATCAGGTGGATAAAAATCAGGTTCATCAGTAAAAATACCTGGCACATGCGTGTGCCCAGACATTGCGTATTTGGGAATTCGATCAAATATTTGCTTCATTTTGACAGGAGAATTGATCGCATCATCAGGAAAAAGATATTCATTGATTGGCTTGCGAGGCGTTCCATGTACGCAAAGAAAATCCCCAAGGCACGTGCGAACCCGAAGCCCACCAAGAAATTCCCAGCGTTTTTTAGCAATTTCTTTATCTTCTTCAGCATCGAATTGAGCACGCGTCCAATAGGCAGCATCTTCGGCAGCTTTATTGAAGTTTGTCGGTTCGTAAAGAGCACCGTAGTCATGGTTTCCAAGAAGCGACCACTCACAACGCGCAGAAACAAGATCAACGCACTGCTTAGGGTTGGGTCCGTACCCAAGAATATCACCTAATGAGATAATTTGATCAACAGAACGTTGGTCAATATCGTCGAGCACTGTCGTGAGTGCTTCGAGGTTTCCATGGATGTCGCTAATAATTGCAGTTCGCACTAAATCTTCCTGTGGTTAAAGCCTAATTTGGGCATGATACGCGTAGCGGAGCAACCTTGCCGTATCTTGGCTTGGTAGAATACCCACTTCTCGTACTTGTTTTTAGGAAAAGAAAGGACGCTTTTGTGAGCGATCAACGACATTTTGATTTAATTGTGATTGGTGCTGGCCCCGGCGGGTATGTTGGGGCAATCCGCGGAGCACAACTTGGAATGAAGGTTGCTTGTGTAGATCGGGACAAGCTAGGTGGCGTGTGCCTGAACTGGGGGTGTATTCCCTCAAAAGCACTTTTACACGGTGCTGAAATGTACAGCGAACTTGTTAATCACGGAGATTCTTGGGGGATAACAGCAAAAGAGGTCTCCGTAGATTGGAAAACATATATTGGACGCTCACGAAAAATAACAGAGCAACTCAACAACGGTGTAGGCTATTTGTTCAAGAAAAATGGTATTGAACATGTACAGGGGCATGCACACATTGTTTCTGGTGCAATGAATGGCTCGCCCTGTAAAGTTGAAATTCTTTCACCAAAGGGTGACTACTACAACGGTACCGGTAGTGAAATTATAGAAACGATAACCGCTGATCGAGTAATGGTTGCGACCGGCGCAAAACCTCGTGAACTCCCTTTCGCTCCATGTGATCAAGAAGTGATTGTGAATTCATCCAAAGCGATGACACTTGATGAAAAGCCAGAATCTGTTGTTGTGATTGGCTCAGGTGCAATTGGTATGGAATTCGCATACGTATATAACGCTTTTGGTGCAGAAGTCACAATTGTTGAAATGCTAGATCGAATTCTTCCACTTGAAGACGAAGAGGTTAGCAAACACGCACTCAGGGCATTCAAAAAGCAGGGGATGAAAATTCATACATCTTCAGCAGTGCAATCAGTTGACCGAAATGAAAACGGCGCAATTGTGACGTTTACGAAAGACGATAAGGAAACCTCAGTGCAATCGCAGAAGGTGTTGATTGCAATTGGTGTTGGACCACGAACAGACGGCTTATTCGATGATTCACTTGGGCTAGAATTGCATCGTGGTTATATAAAAACAGATGCAAAGGAAAGTGTACAACCAACATACGCAACCAACATTCCCGGTATTTATGCTGTTGGTGACATTATTGGCCCTCCACTTCTTGCACACGTTGCATCAGAAGAAGCAGTGACATGTGTAGAACGAATGGCAGGTCATCACACCCTTGGCGTTGATTACAGCTCCATTCCAGGTTGCACGTATACAAACCCACAGGTTGCTTCAATTGGTAAAACAGAAGCGCAGCTTAAAGATGAAGGAATCGAATATACAAAAGGTGTGTATTCTTTAAAAGCGCACGGCAAAGCGATTGCTGTTGGAGCAGCAGATGGATTTGTAAAATTGCTTGCAAGTAAAAAATACGGTGAAATTTTGGGCGCGCATATTATTGGAAAAGATGCAAGCGAATTGATTGCTGAAATAGGTTTAGCGATTCGTCTTGAAGCAACTGTTGAAGATATCATTTCGACAATGCACGCTCATCCGACCATGGCAGAATCGATTCACGAAGCTGCAATGGGAACGGAAGGAAGAATGATTCACAATTGAGCTCAGTTTACAAAGAAACAACACTTGATAATGGGCTTCGCCTAGTTGCCGAGGTATCAGAGAGTGCCGCAAGTGCAGCCATTGGTTTTTTTGTAAAGACGGGTGCACGTGATGAAGAAGCTCCACTTATGGGCGTAAGTCATTTTCTTGAACACATGATGTTCAAGGGGACAGATTCGCGCAGTGCAGAGCAAGTGGATTTGGCGTTCGACGATCTTGGTGCGCAGCACAACGCATTTACATCAAGTGAAATGACTGCATTTTGGGGTGCATCGTTGCCAGAATCAATTGTTGAAGTACATGACATTCTTGCTGATATTTTAAGACCGGCCCTTCGACAAGAAGATTTCGATGCAGAAAAAAATGTGATTCTTGAAGAAATTGCAATGTATGACGACCAACCATTTTGGGTGTTGTACGAACAGGCAATGGAGCGGTACTACGGCGATCACCCGCTTGGTTTTCGAGTTCTTGGAACACCGGAAACAATTCAAAACATGCAGCGCGATTCTATGCAAGCATATTTTGATCACAGATATAGCGCAGACAACACAATTGTTGCAATGACGGGAAACATAGATTTTGACGCGATGGTTGAAACTGTTTCATCCCAAAGTGGCACGTGGGAAAAAACTGGCGCAACACGCGGTCCTGTGCATGTTGCACGAAACGCAGGTAATTGCGAGGTTGTTATTCCCGACCTTCGCCAACATTACGTCATTATGGCAATGCAAGGCGTGACTGCACAAGATGAACTTCGGTACGCATCTGCCGCACTTGCTTCAATTCTTGGAGGTGGCGATGGATCTCGTTTGTATTGGTCTTTGGTTGATAAAGGGCTTGCAGAAGAAGCTGGCGCAAGCGTCGACCCGAGTGACGGATATGGTGAACAGTTGGCGTACGCGGTGTGTGCGCCAGAAAACGCATCCCAAGTTACTGAAATTTTACAAGAGGAACTGTCTAATATTACATCTGCTCTTACAGAAGCGGACCTTACGCGCGTAGTTGCAAAAGCTGCAACTGCAGCAGCGGTTGGGTCTGAACTTCCCGCAGGCCGGATGCAAAGGCTTGGCAGTTTGCTAACAACAACTGGTGTGTATAGTTCACTTGAAGAAGAGTTGCAGAAATTAGAATCACTCACCCTTAGTAATTTAAAAGAAGCAGCAGAAGCATTTCCATGGGAACCACTTCTTGTTGCATCCACGAAAAGCTAATTGATGGCGATTCTTTCTGACACAGCAATTTGCTTGCGGTGCTGGGATTTTTCTGAAACCAGTCAAACAGTAAGTTTGTTGACAAGAGAGCACGGGATTATTCGTGGGTTAGCAAAAGGATCTAAACGTGACAAGGGTTCCTTCTCCGGTGGCTTCGATCCTGCAACGCGTGGAAATATTGTTGCGCGAATTAAACCAACAACAGATCTTGCTCTGCTAACAGAGTGGCGACTTGAACAAGTGTGGTGGCAAGTACGAAATGATTTGCAGGTGAATAAGGCAGCGATCTACGCAATAGACCTTGTTGGCAGGTTGATTACTGATCACGATCCGCATGAAAAAGTATTTGATGCCCTTTGTGTGACATTAGATCGTGTCGATGATGGACACGATATTGATTGGCCACTTTTACAATTCCAATGGACACTGTTAGTTGAAACAGGCTACAAGCCAAATCTTGTGAATCATGATTGCGATGGGGATGAAATTCTTGCATTTAGTTCTATAACAGGGGGCGTGGTTCCCGACACTGGTGAAGTAGATCGAGTCCGAGTTCGCCGCGAAACGATTGATTTGTTGCAAATGCTTAGTAATAATCAGAACATGCAGCCCGTCGAACCCAAAGCGATGGAACGCGCGAACCGCCTTTTGGCACATTATCTCCGAGATCTCATTGGCAAAGAAACCTCCGCTATGCGCTGGATGTGGAACAAATAAACTATCTCGTAGGTAGTTTATTTACGAGGCAGTTATACTTCACAGTGTGACGAGAGTAATTGCAATTTTGAATCAGAAGGGGGGCGTTGGTAAAACGACCACGACGGTGAACCTTGCTGCAGCGCTTGCTGAAATGGGGAAACGGATTTTGGTGATCGATCTCGATCCTCAAACCCACCTTGGCTTGCACTTTGGTGTGGAGGATGCAGCGACTTCAGTCTATGACTTGCTCATTGATGACGAGGTTCCAATTACAGATGCTCGTATTAAAGCACGAAAAAGAATTGACCTTGTTACAAGCGAAGTCGACCTTGCCGCTGCTGAATCTGAACTTGTTTCAAAAACAGATCGGCACGATCTGCTTGCAAAAAAACTTGCCCCAGTCTTACACGAATATGATTTTGTGATTATCGACTGCCCGCCAAGCCTTGGCCTGTTAACAATCAACGCGCTTGCAGCAGCCGAAGAATTGATCGTCCCAATGCAAACACACTTCCTTGCTTTGCAAGGAGTGAGCCGTTTGTTCGAAACAGTGCAAATGCTCGTTGGCGGGCTAAACCCTAAACTTCGTGTGAGCGGTGTTGTGCTTTGTATGCACGAGCGAAACACAAAACTTGCTCGCGAAGTAGTTGATGATTTGCAGGGTTTCTTTGATTCATCTCGTGAAAACGATGTGCCTTGGAAAAACTGTGTTATTTTAGATCCACCAATTCGCCGTAACGTCAAACTTGCAGAAGCGCCAAGTTTTGGTCAAACAATTTTTGATTACGAGCCAGACTGCGCGGGTGCGCAAGATTACAAAAAACTAGCCGAAAGCGTTGTGGCTTGCGAAATGCAAAATACACAATCTGTTGAAGAGCCTGAACCACAACCACTTGGCAATGAATAGCAGAACGCAGTTACACTGGAAAATTGCGTTTTGTATTTGGTTGGTTGTTGTTACGGTTGCAACGCACACACCCGCAATGCAGGAGTCCGAAACCCAAACGTTTGTTTCCCCAGACAAATTATTCCACTTTGTTTCGTTTGGCGTCTTGGCGATGTTGTTTTGGTGCGCGGGATGGGTGAAACAAAAAAGAATAACACTCTTGTTATTCCTTCTTTGGTCGCTTGTTGACGAAGTAACCCAAGCAATGTTACCCCTTGATCGCCCGTTTAGTTTTGCAGATTTATTCGCAAGCATGCTCGGTGTAATTGCTGCTGCAAGTTGGATGGGATCCCTCTCGATGCCGCAGTTGCAAAACCTGCGAAAAAAAATTGACACACTTTTCTCGAAAACGATAACGTGGTTTGTGTTATGCCCCGTTGCAATTATTGGAACTGTTGGTTCAAGCGCAGTAATGTGGCTGTATATTTGGAAGACATATCAGGTGAGTTATGCGCCATTTTCATTGTGCATAGGATTACTTTTGACCGCAGTGGTGCTATTGATGATTATTTCCTTTTGGGCTCAGTGTTTAGAAAAGGATGTTGTAAAAGCATTACTACCAAAAGTTTTCTTTCTTGGAATTATTTCAATCATCATGGGTTTTGCTACATCGAGAGTCGAGGTAGGACCATATACGATTGGTCTTGCGTTTTTCACAATCGGTTTTGCAAGCGTTTGGCGAGCAACAATTACGGACTTATCTGTTGAGGGGACGATGTAAAGGTAGTGCCACACAAAGACAGTCTTGAAAAGAATACTCGTACGGTTTGGTCGATTACATTACTGAGCCGCATCGCAGGTCTTGGTCGTGATGCCGCGATCAGTCGAACTTTTGGTGCGGGCGGTATTTCTTCTGCTTTTTTCTTTGCATTTTTAATACCAAATTTAGCCAGAAGACTTTTTGGTGAAGGTGCACTTTCTGCAGCATTTCTTCCAGCGTATTCCAAATTATTGCAAGAAGATCCCAAACGGGCAAAAGCGCTTGCTTCACTCACAATTGCAAAACTAATTATCTATCTCGGATTGGTTGTAGTCCTAGGCGAATTATTGTTGTGGGGGCTCATGACTTGGGCACCTCAGCCTGATGGAACCTTTGGGTTGATGATGACCATGTTGCCCTATATGCCGCTTGTTTGTGTAGTTGCAGTCCTTGGTGGCATTTTGCAAACGCACGGAAGGTTTGGCCCAACCGCAGCAGCTCCAATTCTTCTGAACGCTTGCATGATTGCAGCAACACTTTTGTTTACAGACGTTTTTTCTTCAGTTGAAAAGCACATGATGACAGTTGGTGTTGCAGTTGTCATTGCAGGACTATTACAGGTTGCATGGTCATTGCACGCGCTTCGCCGAGTTGACTGGTGGACACGAAAAACAACGTGTGGAACAGAAGATCTAGGTGTAATGACTAGGAAGTTGATTCCAACCATCATTGGGCTTGGAACCATGCAGCTTAACACGCTCCTTGACGGTTTAATTGCAAGTTACCCCGTTATTGTTGGCTCAACTATATTTGGTATCACTTATCCTCTTGATGAAGGCGCAAACGCTTCACTTAACTTTGCGTCGCGCTTGTTTCAATTCCCACTTGGTGTATTTGGTATTGCAGTGGGTACTGCTATTTTTCCGTTGCTTGCATCACAAGCATCAACACGTGATGCGTTTGGCAGTACGGTTCGGCGAGGATTAAGATTGGTTGTATTTATTGGTTTGCCGGCAAGCGCTGGGTTGATGATCATCCGAGATTTACTTTCGGGTGTAGTGTTTCAAGGCGGCCTTTTTACAAGCAGCGACACTGCTGAGGTTGGTTTTATCTTGCTTGGGTACAGCACTGCAATTTGGGCATACTCAATGACCCAAGTTCTAACGCGTGCATTTTATGCAGTTGATGACATGAAAACCCCTGTGAAAATAGCAGTAAGAATGATTGCTCTCAATGTTACGTTGAATGTAATTTTAATTTGGACGCCGCTAGGCACAGCGGGATTAGCGTGGTCAACAGCGTTTTGCGCAGTGGTACAAGTTGGTATTCTGATGCGACTCATTCGAAAACATGTTGATGTTCCCGCAGATAAAACTGTTGTGGCATCGTGGATTAAAACTTTGATCGCCTCATTAGTGATGTCAGTTGGTGTTATATTTGCACTCGAATTCTTTCAACTAGATTCTAACTTCTCTTGGTTGCAGTCATTACGCGTTTTAGCGGTGTGTGTTGGTGTGGGTATTGCGATTTTTGGAATATGTGCTCATCTCTTAAAGATGGAAGAACGCAAATGGATTTTGGGTGGGCGAGGATAGATTTGCAAAAATTGAATTTTTGTCGTTCAAAAGACCCTAGAAGTGCGTATCCTAAACATATGCAAACATGTATAAGCAACAAGCGGCTGCGATCTGGTTTTACTCTTATTGAGTTGATGGTGGTAGTAGGAATCCTTATTATTCTTGCGAGTATTCTGATTCCAACGGTTTCATCAGCGTTTCGTGCCGCTCGGTCAAAGAAAGATTTGACCCAGCAACGTGGAATTTATCAATCGATGGTGCTTTATTCGACAGGAAATGACGGAAAATTTCCACTGCCGAGTGAGATTGTTGATGAGAAAAATCCAGATGCATCTATCAATACAACAAGTGCGTTGATGTCATGGATGGTGATGCAAAGGTTTTTTGATTTTTCTAATACTTTCAGTCCAGTTGAAACCAACCCAAACATTCGTGTGATTTCTGGTGGAGACGGAATCAATGGTACAGATAGTGATTTTCCATATAACTTCGATATTTATGATGGTTCACTTTATCACTGGGATCCAGATTTCAATGCCGATTTTACACAAAGTGTTGCGCATAATTCATATGCACACCAGGCGCTTGTTGGACAACGTAACCGCTTGAAATGGCACTCTGGCTCTGGTGCCACCGACGTCATTATTTGTAACCGAGGACCAGAACTTGTGGTTTCTCCAACAGAATTGACAGTCGTTGATCAATTTCAAGATGGCATTAGAAAAACATATACATTTGGTTTTCATGGACCGCACGAACAGTGGGAAGGGGCTGGGGTGACAGGTGACGGGTCTGCGAAGATGCTTCCTTCATATATCAACACTGATATTACATATTCCCCACTCGATGGTTCTCCGCTTAGACCGGACATTCTGTTTTCAGCAGAATTTGGTGATGTAGATCCAGATAATGCAATGGCTTCGGGTGACAATTGGATTATCGTGACATCCAACGATACAACTACATTTACTGAAAACGAAACCGTCCCAATTTGGGATTAACTTCTTATTTATTCCCATCGGGGCGATATCCCTTAACGGGTCAATAAACGTACGAGGTACGCCTTATGGGGTCAAAAAACGTACTTAGTACGCTTTACCGGGTTATAAAGCATGCTTAACAGAATTAGAAGTAACATGAACAATTTGATTGGCTTGGCGTATTGAGGGAAGAAAGAAGCCCTATAACACAGAAAAGTGCGATTTTGGCACTCGTTCATTGATTCTGCTCAGTTTCCATGATGCTGTGTCCGATACTTAGCAACATATATGAGTAAAAATACAGGACAACAAATACATGGATCAAGTTCGCGTGGTGCGGATCAATCAAAGGCAATGGAGGCCGCGCCTCCAACCCGCCGAACGGTTTGGTCCCCAATAGAACTTTTAATTCGAATTATCTGGTCAACCCTCGCCAGAATTGTTTGGGTGATATTCCCTCCATTCCGATCATTACTGCTTCGATTGTTTGGTGCGAAAATCGGGTCTAAGTGCAAATTTGCCAGATCCGTTGACATCATTATTCCTTGGAATCTCAACATCGGCAATAACTGTTGTTTCGCAGAAGATGTCATCCTGTACTCTCTTGGACCTATTACTATTGGCGACGATGTTCGAATAGATACTCGGGCGCATCTCTGCGCTGGAACGCACGACATGAAGGACACAACCTTTCCGCTATTACGCCCTCCAATTGTCATTGGAAATGGTACGTTTATCGGTGTTGATTCTTACATTGCACCAAACGTACAAGTGGGTTCAAATTGTACGATTTGGCCTCGCACAAGTGTTTTTAAAAGTGTTGAAGACAATGCAGAGTTGTCTGGTAATCCTGCAAGAGCAGTCGCATGAGTTCGTTTCGCCGGGCACTTTGGAAAACCATCGGGCAACCACTAGTCCGCTGTTCAATGCACAACTCTTACCGATATCGTGCGTTATTGCTTCGATGTTTTGGAATGCGATGCGGTCGAGCAGTAAGAGTGCGGCGAACTGTTTCAATTGATAAGCCATGGAATGTAACAGCAGATGATCTAAGCCTGTTTGGCGATAATGTTCGCATAAATGCTGATCAGCCAATTCGCGTTGGTAAGCGATGTGTTGTGAGCCAGCACGCAATGTTGATTACAACGGCGGGGGACCCAGCAACAAAAGGTAAAACCGATCGAACAGGATCGATCAATATCGAAGATGATTGTTGGATAGCAACAGATATTATTGTGATGCCCGGATCACACATTGAACAAGGTGTTGTTGTTGGTGCGAGGGGTATGGTTGATGGGCATCTTCCAAAGTGGTCAATTTGTACGGGTGAGCCAGCAGTTTCACGCGGTGAACGAATACTTTGGGGACAAGCAAAAAATTCCAACATTGAAATTGTTATTCCAGTTAAAAACGAAGAAATTAATTTGCCCTATACACTGAAGAGTATTTACAAATGGGCGGATAAAATTTGGGTAGTCGATTCAGAATCAACAGATAAAACTCGTGAAATTGCAAAAGAGTTTGGCGCAGAAGTGATAGTGCAACCGTGGCTTGGCTATGCAAAACAAAAGAACTGGGCACTTGATAATTTACCAATCGAATCCGATTGGGTTTTTATTCTTGATGCAGATGAAGTTATTCTTCCAGACCTTCGTGATGAAATGTTAAAAATTGCTGCCGAGCCCGCTGAACATAACCCAATTTCCGCCTACAACATCAACAGGTATTTTATTTTCCTCGGCAAGCGTATTCGACATTGCGGTTATTACCCAAGTTGGAACGTGCGATTCTTTAAACGTGGCGCTGCTCGATATGAAGAGCGTGAGGTGCATGAGCACATGGTGGTTGAGGGTCAACAAGGATATCTCAGTGGGAATATGGAACACTTTGATCGTCGTGGTTTAGATATCTACATTCAAAAACATAACCAGTACTGCATGCTTGAAGCCAAGGAGATTTTACGAGAAAGTAGGTCCAACGATGACCCTGTGGGTATGACACTTTTTGGATCAACCATCCAGCGCCGTCGTTGGATCAAACGACATATTTATCCAAGGCTTCCCGCTCGCTGGTTGTTTAGATTCTTATGGATGTATTTCCTCCAATTTGGTTTCCTAGACGGACGCACAGGTTTTAAATTCTGTATGTTTATTTCATCACGAGAATTATTGATTTCACTGAAAACGGCAGAAATATTACAAGAAGAAGCACAAGAAGCAAAAAAAGATGCCGCCTGAAAATAGACATGTCAGCCCATACTCTACGAAGGAAAAAACTGGACGCCTTCTATGGGCTGTTGTACAAGCTACGGTTTTTCGCTTTTCATTTCACACCTGCAATCGATGGAGAATATTTCTATTGAATGTATTTGGGGCTAAGGTGCACAGCTCGTGCATCATTCGAAGATCTGTACGTGTTACGTGCCCATGGAATCTATCAATGGGTCGCAACAGTTGCTTAGGAGATGAGGTGATTGCGTATTGTTTAGGAACGATGACAATTGGCGAGCGTGTTTCTGTTTCACAGCACGCACATCTTTGTGCTGGGTCACACGATTACACAAAACAAGAACTTCCGCTTTTACGTCCACCAATCACATTGAATAACGATGTGTGGGTCGCTGCAGATGCATTTGTTGGCCCAAATGTAGTTATTGGTGAAGGTGCAATTTTAGGCGCCCGAGCAGTTGCAATGAAATCGTTAGACGCATGGACTATTTATGTAGGCAACCCAGCTAAACCAGTGAAAAGCCGTGAAATTCCTTCATAGAACGGAACAATCGGTTTGTAGCCAAACGCACCGGTTGCTTTAGTAATATCTGCTCTTGAATGTGGTACATCTCCATCCCGCATTGGGTGAAAGTCAATCACGGGAGAGACATTCAGCGTGCTTGCCATGGCGTCTAACATTTCGAGCAAACTGTAAGAAGCGCCTGTGCCAATGTTGAAAACTTCACCACCTAGCGACGCGTCATTTGATGCAGCCAACAAATTTGCATGGACAGCATTGTCAACAAACGTGAAGTCCCTCGTTTGAGAACCGTCACCATAAATCTGCGGATTTTGTTTATTGAGCAGTGCTTGCATAAATGCCGCAACGACAGCAGCGTACTGTGAGTGTGGATCTTGTCCTGGACCAAAGATGTTGAAGTACCTGAGAGCAACAGCATCTGTTTCTGTGGATGTCGCGCACAATCGAACTGCTTCTTCACCAGCAATTTTGCTTTCAGCGTAAGGTGAAGCAGGATCGGGACGCATTGTTTCATTACTCGGTAATGCGGCGTGTGGGCCATAGGCGGCAGAGGATGCCGCGAACACGACTCTTCGAACACCTTCTTCTGAAGCAAGATGCAACACAAACTCTGTTCCCTTAGTATTAATATTGAAGCACCGTGTTGGATTATCAACGCTTGCAGGAACTGAAACCATTGCGGCCAAATGAAAAACACAATCGCACCCAGAAATTGATTTTCTCAACATCGTTTCATCGAGAATTGACCCCTCAAACACCTCAGCATCGAGGTGCTGTACATTAGATTTGTGTCCTGTACTGAAATCGTCAAGAATGCGAACGTGTGCACCAAGTGAAATAAGCGTGTTTGCTAATGTGGAACCAATAAATCCAGCCCCACCTGTAATGAGTAGAGTTCGATTGTGGAAAAAGTTGTTGTACGTTTTGGTTTCCATACAATTCACTATCCTACCATTTATACTGCTCAAACTATGCAATTGAAACTTCATAATACGTTGACAAAGCGAACAGAAGGTTTTACACCAATAGACCCTGACGGAAGAGCTGTCACGTTTTATTCTTGTGGGCCAACGGTATATGACTTTGCGCACATAGGGAACTTTCGTGCATTTCTCAATGCTGATGTATTACGACGGACATTAGAGGTTCTCGGATACAAAGTTAATCAAGTGATGAACATTACAGATGTTGGTCACATGACAGACGACGCAGTTGCTGATGGTGGCGGTGAGGACAAAATGGAAGTTGCAGCAACAAGACTTGCTGAAGCAAAAAAATCAGGTGAACTACCAGAAGGTGCGTCGGTTGATCCAAGTGACCCAATGGCCGTCGCTGAATTTTATGCCGCTGCATTCATGGAAGATAGCGCAGCACTTGGAATGCGAATAGTAGATGACGCAAAAAGAGATCCATCTTTGATGCCAAGGCCGACGCAATACATACAAGAAATGATTGCGATGGTTGAAACCCTGATCGAAAATAATCATGCATATGTTGCTTCAGATGGAGTCGTGTATTTTTCCGTTCAATCCTTCAGTGCGTATGGTGAACTTTCTGGTAACACAGTTGAAACACTTCGTAGTGGTGAAGGGGGCAGAGTTGATATGGAAACCCAAGCTGTCAAACGTAGCCCCGCAGACTTTATGCTTTGGAAACCAGACGCAACACATTTGATGCGATGGCCAAGTCCTTGGGGCGAGGGGTATCCCGGCTGGCACCTCGAATGTTCTGTCATGGCAAACACGTTGCTCGGAGCAGAAATTGATTTGCACAGTGGCGGCGAAGATAACATTTTTCCACACCATGAATGTGAAATAGCACAGTCACGTTGTGCAACAGGATGCGATGCATTTTCTCGATACTGGTTTCACACCCGCTTTTTACTTGTCGATGGCACCAAAATGAGTAAAAGCAAGGGTAACTTTTATACGCTTCGCGACCTGTTTGATAAAGGAGCGACTGCAGCAGCTGTTCGACTTGAACTCATCAAAACACACTACAGATCAAATGCTAACTTTACAATGCAAGGGTTAAAAGATTCGCAACGTCAAATTGATCGTTGGCGAAGATTGAAAGATTGGCTTACAAAGCACAAAGATGTTGCAGCACATCTACATGGCCCACTTGTAATCGCAAAAGAGCAATTTTTAGGGGCACTGTGTGATGATCTCAATGTTGCTGGCGCAATTGGCGCACTCAATGAAGCAGTGAACGCATATGCAATCGACGCAGTTCCTGAAGGAAGCGGAAGTTCCACACTTGAGTTTGAGTTAAAAGCGTTACTTGAGATGGACCAAGTGCTTGGTGTGTTTGATCTCGATACTCTGGGCGGATCTGGTGACCTTGATGTGTCAAAAGTTGATGCACTCATTGAAGCAAGATTGACAGCTCGTGATGAAAAAGAGTGGGCACGTGCAGATGAAATTCGCGACGAGTTACTCGAGATGGGTGTAGCAATCAAGGATGGACCTGAGGGAACAACGTGGTCGAGAATTGTGCAATGAGCTCTCGCCTTCCAATTATCGGCATCACCGGAGGTATAGGATCCGGAAAAAGTCTAGTAGCAAATATTTTGCGAGAAAACGGTTGCGTTGTAGCAGATGCAGATGAAAACACAAAAATAGTGTTAGCAAGGGAAGAAGTACAACAACAACTCGTAGCATGGTGGGGAGATGAAGTGCTTGACGAAAATGAACTTGTTGATCGAGCGTTCGTTGCTTCAATTGTTTTTAAGGACGCAAAGGAACGGGAAAAACTTGAGTCTCTGATCCACCCATATGTGCGAGAATTGCAAGAAATAGCGTTTTTACACGCTCCACAAGGCACAATTGCGTTGGTGATTGATGCTCCATTATTAATAGAATCGGGATTAGATCACCAGTGTGACGTACTTATATTTGTAGATTCACCGTTTGAAACACGTCTTGCGCGAGTGATAAAAAATCGTGGTTGGAATGAAGAACAACTTAGAAGTAGAGAATCAACACAAATAGGGCTTGACACGAAGCGCTCTTCCGCCGACCATATCATTATCAATGACGGGGACATTGCTAATACGCAGCAGCAAATCAGGTCAGTCCTTGCATTGATACATTGACCCGAAACCAAATCGGTAGTAGTGACGAATAAACGGTATTCGTTAAGACAAACTAAACCCCTCTTACTTTGAATATGTGTTTTTCTTAAAACACAGTACACATTGACTAGATATTGAATCATTAAAAGCGAGTTAGAATTACATGGCTAAGAAACGAAGACGACGAAAAAAATCAGGCAGCGGTGGCGGTGGCGTTGGTTCGATGACACTCAATCCAGGAGAAGTTCCAACTGACGAGGAACTTGAGGCCGAAGTAGCAGCGCTTGATGAGAAGTTGACAAAAGCTGCGCAGAAAAAATACGACGAGGCGAAGAAGGAAGGGTACGATCTTGCTGCTTTACAACACATGAAAGGCAAAGAACTCAGTGTTGTTGCAAAGAAAGAGAAAGTTGAAAATTGGGCAGAAATGCCTCGACAAAAATTGGTATTCGAAATTCTTAAAGCACAGGCGAACCGCCAAGGCTTGATGATTGGCGAGGGCACGCTTGAAGTTATGAGTGATGGCTATGGATTCCTTCGAAGTCCAGAATATTCCTACGTTGCTTCAGCTGACGACGTGTATGTGAGTCCATCTCAAATTAGGCGATTTGGTTTACGAAAAGGGCAAATCATTCGTGGTCTTATCCGTCCTCCAAAAGA
Organism: Phycisphaerae bacterium; assembly: GCA_018656645.1. GTDB lineage: Bacteria > Planctomycetota > Phycisphaerae > Phycisphaerales > SM1A02. The sequence goes on along the minus strand of JABHZL010000040.1, from coordinate 23,111 downwards.
AACTGAAACGTATTTTGCACTCTTGCGTGTCGAGGCGATTAACGGTCGAGATCCTAAAGATGTACACGACCTTGGAACATTTGAAAACTTAACTCCATTACACCCAGAAGAAAGAATTCACCTTGAAACTGAAAGTGAAGTTATTGAAACTCGAGTCATTGACTTAGTTTCGCCAATGGGATTTGGTCAGCGAGCACTTATTGTTGCACCACCTCGAACAGGTAAAACTGTTTTGCTTCAGAAGTTGACATCGGCAATTGCAAAAAACCACCCAGAGGCGCACGTCATCGTGCTGCTTGTTGACGAGCGTCCAGAAGAAGTAACTGATTTCAAACGAAGCACTCCTGATTCTGTTGAAGTCGTAGCAAGTACGTTTGATGAAGAAGCAACACGACATATTCAGGTTGCTGAAATGGTGATGGAAAAAGCCCGCCGTATGGTTGAGTTTGGTGAAAACGTTGTCATCTTGATGGATTCCATTACAAGGCTTGCTCGTGGATATAACAACGGTATGCCATCAACAGGCAAAATTGGTACGGGTGGGGTTGATTCTAAAGCGTTGATTCGTCCAAAGAAATTCTTTGGTTCGGCACGAAACATTGAAGACGGTGGATCACTCACAATTATTGGTACAGCACTTGTTGATACTGGTTCAAAAGCTGACGAAGTCATTTTTGAAGAATTCAAAGGTACTGGCAACTCAGAGTTACACCTTACTCGTAAGTTGGTTGAAAAACGTATTTGGCCCGCTATCGATATTGCAGCATCAGGTACTCGACGAGAAGAATTGCTGCTTGACCCCAAGGAACACGAACTTGTTGGCAGATTGCGTAAAGTCGTGAGCGATATGAGTCCGGTAGAGGCAATGGAAATGCTGCGAACAAGAATGGTAAAAACCAAATCAAACGCTGAATTTCTAATGACAATGAACTTGGGATAAACAGTAGACACAAACAGTCTCAGTGCGTACAGTTCTTGGAGAACACATGCAGAATTACAGAAAAACACAAGGTTTTACGATTGTTGAATTGATGGTTGTTATTTCTGTTATAGCAATCCTTTCAGCCTTGTTGATTACTGCTGTGACAAGATCCCTCTCCGCTGCCAAAACAGCTGAGGCACAAAACCGTTTGCGTGAAATCCACACATTGATGCAGGGATGGAGCGGAAGCAATAATGGCCGCGTTCTTCCAAGTCAATTTAATTTCACAGATGAAGCAGCTGCAGGTTCCGCAATACGTGTACGAAGCGATGAGCATTTAGACGATGGACGGTACATTGGTTCATGGGCTGATATTTTGTGGACAGATAATGACATGTATAAAACGTATGGTCTGCACGAAACAGACCTAGAAGACCGTGAACACTTGCGATGGGAAACAGATGCACCAGGTGCAGACATTTACAGTGTAAGAAGAACGTTTGATAATCCATTTAGATCAACAATGCCAAACTCTCGGAACTCTACCGACCGTGATACAAGACCCACTCCGTTTGGAGGTGGAGCTCAAGAAATTGAAATGCAGGGATACTTTGCCGCGAACGATTTTTTTGATGCGAGGAGTGATGCAGATGGTCACCCCGATGCGGGTGACGGGCAGAATGCAGAACCGTCAAAAGTTGATCGGTATTATTCGTATGGCATGCTCGATGCGCCTGCAAAATCGTTGTACCTAGTCGATTCGATTGCGGGTGAAACAATTGCACACAAAACAATTTCTGGAGCGGACGATGAGTCTGCTTGGTTGTATGATTTTGGAAAAGCGACAATTTCCTTAAACGATTCAACTTCGATGACGAATGAGCCAACTGGTGAAATCGATTATCGATATGGTTCTAACGATGGTTCGTGTCTTATTTTGCTTCTTGACGGTCACATCGGTCAGGAAACTCCATGGGTTCGTCTTGGACTCGATAATCCACAATCTGGCGGTACTCCTGACCAAACAACCTTGCAGGGTAGAGGCGTCCGAGTGGGGAATTTGACAAAAAAGGTCAGATAGCGGTTTATTGACCTTTTACACCACAAATTTGGTAAAAAAAACAAAATCAAAGGATAGAAAATAGGCGATACCCCTTGCCTTTATTCGCGATTTCGCTACACTCTCCCTTCCGCCCGTCGCCGGGCGGTTTTATAATAGGGGGTCTTGGTTCGGATCACCCATGGATGGGAACGACCATAGGGCGTGGGCAATTGTCAGGATGACATACAACAGAAAAGCCCAAGTTAGGAGTGCCACCGTAGCTCAGTGGTAGAGCGCACCCTTGGTAAGGGTGAGGTCACGGGTTCAACTCCCGTCGGCGGCTTGAAACAACCTTGTTGCAGATGTTCTGCAACAATTTGAATAGAAATGTCGGAACGGTTCGCGTGAACCAACTCGACGAAGGAACGGAAAAGCTATCAGGACAAAGTGCATTGCACGGTCCTACGGAACAGGAGATTTCACGATGGCCAAGGAGACATTTGTTCGTAATAAGCCCCACGTGAATGTAGGCACGATTGGGCACATTGACCACGGTAAGACAACTTTGACTGCTGCGATTACTAATCGCCAAAGTGCAAAGGGTCTTGGCGAAGCGCGAGCGTTCGATCAAATCGATAACGCTCCTGAAGAAAAAGCGCGTGGTATTACCATTGCTACAAGTCACCAAGAATACGAAAGTGATATTCGTCACTACGCACACGTTGACTGCCCAGGTCACGCCGACTATGTGAAGAACATGATTACTGGTGCTGCCCAAATGGACGGCGCGATTCTTGTTGTTGCAGCAACTGACGGTCCAATGCCACAAACTCGTGAGCACATCCTTCTCGCACGCCAAGTTGGTGTGCCAAAGATTGTTGTATTCATGAATAAGTGTGACATGGTTGACGATGAAGAATTGCTTGAACTCGTTGAAATGGAAATTCGTGAATTGCTCAGCATGTACGATTTTCCAGGAGACGATATTCCAATTATTCGTGGTTCAGCCCTCAAGTCACTCGAAGCAGAAGGCAAGGATGATGAAATTTGCAAGCCAATCGATGAACTCATCGAAGCATGCGACTCATACATTCCAGAGCCAACACGCGAAACAGAAAAAGACTTCTTGATGCCAGTGGAAGACGTGTTTTCCATCAAAGGCCGCGGTACTGTTGTAACAGGTCGTATTGATCGTGGTGTTGTAAAAGTTGGTGATGAAGTTGAAATCGTCGGTCTTGCAGAAGAAAGCCGAAAGACAACAGTTACTGGCGTAGAAATGTTTCAAAAGATTCTTGACGATGCGCAAGCAGGCGACAACGTTGGTTGCCTCCTTCGTGGTGTTGATAAGGAAGACATTGAACGTGGTCAAGTTCTCGCGAAGCCAGGTTCCATCACACCACACACAAAGTTCGAAGGCGAAGTGTATGTGCTTACGAAGGAAGAAGGCGGTCGTCATACACCATTCTTCACCGGTTATAAGCCACAGTTCTACTTCCGAACTACCGACGTAACAGGTAAGTTGGAACTTATGGATGGCGCAGAAATGTGCATGCCTGGTGACAATGTAACCATGTCAATCGATCTTGAAGACAAGCCAATTGCTATGGAACTGGGTCTTCGTTTCGCGATTCGCGAAGGTGGCCGCACGGTTGGTTCCGGCGTTGTTACCAAGATTATTGAATAATGTTTTTAATGTGAATCGGTTTTGGGGGAGCAACTTGCTCCCCCAAGCCTATTCATGAAAGAGGTTTATCATGGCCAAGAAGGCAACAGATCGAGAATACGTGTGGCTTCAATGCACGGAAAGTGGCGACCTAAACTATCGCACAAGTATCCGCGTAAAAGGCGGTATTGACGAAAAAGTCAAAGAGGGTTATAAAAAATATTGCCCACGCCTAAGAAAACACACGCTTCATAAGATTAAACGAAAGTAACACGCGCCGATTGGCGCAAGACGCCGGTAGCTCAATTGGCAGAGCAGCGGATTCCAAATCCGCAGGTTGAGTGTTCGAGTCACTCCCGGCGTGTTAGCAAGACACTACGAAACCATTTTGGTTTCGGTAACTAAGAGGATGCACATGGCTGCAGGAATCTACAAACAGGGACAAGGGTATTGGGTACGGTTGATGTCAGCCATCGGCTTTGGACTATTGTCATTGATGGGCGTTGCGTGGCTGTGGGATCAAGTCAACGGTATTCAAATCGGAGATATTGAACCAGTCTTTGTTTCTGCAACTGTGACCGTTGTTGTTATGCTTGCTTGTGGATCAATCGGCTATTACCTCATTGGTAGAAAGCCAAGGATGGTAGATTTCATGATCGCAACCGAAGGCGAAATGAAAAAAGTAAACTGGTCAACAAAACGTGAAATATTAGGTTCAACTATTTTGGTGATTTTATTAACAGCGTTTATTGCTTTGTTTTGCCAACTTGCTGACCTTGGTTTCTCCGCATTTTTCCAAGCGGTTGATGTTTTGCAATCTTCTTAACGAGGGACACTGAAGAAAGACGCAATGAATACTATGACTGATACAGAAAACAATATTGAAACACCTGCAACTGAAACTCCCGAGTTCTCCGAATCCCCCGAATCCCCCGGAACCCCAGAAGTTCCAGAAGTCCACGAGAACGCTGTGATCGAAACACAAGAAACGATGCCAGAAGTTTCTCAAGAAGTTTCTCAAGAAGTGGAGAAAACCGAGGAACCCGAAGGTGAAGAGCCCAAAACACGCGCCGGTATGAATTGGTTTGTCCTTCGTGTTGCATCAAACAAAGAAGATTATGTAAAAGCTGCGCTTGACCGCAAGGTCGAGATTGAGGCAATGCAACACCTTGTTGGACGCATCATGGTGCCAACAGAAAAAACAAAAACGCTTTCTAAAACAGGGAAAGCAAAAATAACAGAAACAAAACTTTACCCCGGGTACATCTTTGTTGAGATGAAGCTGGAAGAGCAGCGAATTTCACAAGATATCTTTTTCCTCATCAAAGAAACAACAGGTGTAGGCGATTTTGTTGGTACGGCTGGCAAACCAACTCCGATGTCTCCTGACGAAGTAGACAAAATGCTCTTTGACTCACAAGCCCCAGATGAAGTCACAGAGGTGCGGCTCGAATTTGCTGTTGGCGATCATGTCAATATCAAAGAAGGTCCATTCCTGGGCTATGAGGGTACAGTCGATGAAATCTTCCCTGATAAGGGTGTTGTAAGGGTGCTCGCTACCGTATTTGGTCGCCAAACCCAGATCGAAATCGAATACTGGATGATCGAGAAGGCGGAATAATTCACTAGGGTGTTCACAGGGTGTACCCCGAACTCCTTGAAGCATGAATTATCCCAAATAATGGTATCGTTTCCGTATGTCACAAGCAGCAACCCGAGTAGAAGCAACCGCAGAATCTTTCCGTCTTGATTATCAGCGAACTCGCGAAGAAATTGCCAAGGCAGTTGTGGGTCATGACGAAATTGTTGATGGTGTACTCGTCTGCTTGTTCGCAGGTGGGCATGCACTCCTTGAGGGTGTTCCTGGGTTAGGTAAAACCTTATTGATCAGAACATTGAGCGAAGCGTTGGATTTATGTTTTTCACGAATTCAATTTACTCCCGACCTTATGCCCGCAGACATTACAGGTACAACGGTTGTTGTTGAATCAGATGAGGGACGATCATTTGAATTTCGCAAGGGTCCGCTCTTTGCTCAAATGGTGCTTGCAGATGAGATCAATCGTGCTACACCAAAAACACAATCTGCCCTCCTAGAAGCGATGCAAGAAAAATCTGTGACTGTTGGTGGCGAAACGCACCAGTTGCAACGGCCATTTTTTGTGATGGCAACCCAAAATCCAATTGAACAAGAGGGAACGTACCCGCTTCCAGAAGCACAACTTGATCGGTTCTTCTTCAAGTTGCGGGTTGGTTATTCAGATCGTGATCAACTTATGGAAATTATCGATAGGACAACGAGTGGTTTTCAGGCAAAAATCGAGAAAATTCTCGACACAGAAAAAATTGTGCACTATCAATCAATGATTAGAGAAGTTGAACTGAAACAAGAAGTGCAGGATTATGCTGTTCGGTGCGTCCTTGCTACACACCCAGAGGCAGAAGTGGCAACCCCGCAGGTTAAGTCGTTTCTTCGCTTTGGCGCATCACCACGAGCAGCACAAACACTTGCACTTGCGGGAAAAGTAAAAGCTCTACTTGCTAGCAGATCAAGCGTACAAGTAGAAGATATACAAAGCTCGATTCTCCCCGCGTTACGACACCGTTGTATTCTCAATTTTGAGGCGGAGGCCGAAGGCGTGACTACCGATGATATTTTGACGAATCTTGTTGATACTATTCCAACGACAATTTCTTGAACGGAATAAAAATGAAAAAAATATTTTTTGCTTTTCCATTACTGATTCATGTTGCTGCTCAAGCAGATTCTCTTGATTCAATTTTAGACTTTCACCTTACGAAGCAGTTTGACAGTTCCATAGATAATGGCGGCAAAGTAGAAGTGTCGAGATATGGTGCAGAGCTGCGCGTTCATTATAAAGCAACCGAAGAAGACGACTTGCAATTTCGATTTCAGCATCAACGTGATGATTGGAATTTTTCCGGGACAACTGGTTTGGGCAATGATGATCCGTGGGACCTTGTGACAACGATGGATCTTGCGTTGCAATGGACACATCAACTTGAAGAGAAAACCCAAATTTTTGGCGGACCAATTATTAAATGGAGTGGAGATTCTGGTGCGGCTCAATCTGATTCAGATGTTTTTGGAGGCATGATTGGGTTTACACATGTGCATTCTGACACACTTGTATTTGGTGGAGGAATCGGCGTCATAGAGGCACTCGAAGATGAAAATCGCTTGTTTCCAATTCTTGTCCTTGATTGGAAGATAGCGGAAGAAGTGACATTAACAAGTGATTTGACTACTCGTTATGGAAGTCGAATTGGTGTCGAACTTGTGTGGAAGCCCCGTAAAGAGTGGTCTCTTGGTGCAGGTATTTCCTATGATTACACGCGCTTCCGTTTAGACGATGCTGGGTACGCGCCTGATGGCGTTGGTGAAGCAACCTCGTTGCCAATCCACGTTCGAGCAACATATCATCCATCAGAAAGTGTTTCTATCACACTCTTGGGCGGAGTTGTGTTTAGTGGCGAACTTTCTGTTTATGACTCTGTGGGCACAACCATGCAATCAGAAAATTACGACTCTGCAGGTGCGGTTGGAATTATGGCACGTATACGCTTTTAGAGATCGATGTAATTATCTGGCGCCAAGCCACCTTGTGCTTTTCTACGATTACAATTTGTGTGAAATTTATTCGGGATCTGGGGTAATAGGAATGGTTTCGATCGCGTTCCATTGTGTTGTATCAATAACAAATGGTGCTGGATGAATATCCCACGGTACGCAGGGCAATGGAGATGTTTCGACGTTATCGTTTTCTCCGTGCGTGCGAACTACAGAGAAAGAAAGTTTTCCACCCACAATGAGTGAGTCTGGAACAACGACTCGAGCATTCCACCCAGAATCAGTTATTTTGGTAAAAACTGGAAAATCAGATCGAAAACCCGATGTGGGCAAAATCGCAACAGGTTCTTCAAACTCAGAAAAATGCAAAGCGATTGCCTCTTTACCATTGCTTGAATGAGTGTTGCCACCTTTGCAGGTAATAAAAATCTCCCAGTTGCCCATGACATATCGTACTTCGACATCAGTTTGTTGATGTTGAGCAACTCGCCTCGCACGGCCGTGTCGAAGCGAGGACAGTGTCCACGTTGGCATAAGTGTTGGAAGTTTGATCCACGGTGGTTTTGCTTTCGTTACACCATTCTCTATTGGTATTTCTGTAATGCCACTTGGCATGCTGAGGATCAGTTTTTGCATTTGAGGGGTGACGACCGGTCCAAAAATAGAAAGGTCCAACGCTTTTGGTCTTACCAAAGTCATCCGTATAGTTTCGTGGGCAGGTATTTCAAATGCTAGAGGCACTTCGTTTTCCCCATCCCAAGCGAGTTGGCAAAGGCTGATTTCGGGATTGCTATTCGTAACTTTCATTGTTACTGATGAGCCATACAACGAAGTAAACCAAAACAATGATCGAGATTGCGCATCACACCACCGTAGCGATCGACTCGTTAACTGTTTACTTGTTAAACCTTCATCAAGCAAAATGCCAAGCAATTCTTCTAGTGCGGCTTGGCTTTCAACCCAACAGGAAAATGCGTGCTCGTTATCCTGAGACGTATCGGTCAGAAGATCTAGACACTCTGCACCAACACCTCGGCTAGCAGCGAAGATGTTATGAAATGCAATTCTCCATAAATGCTCTCCATGTTGTGCAGCAAGTTTTTCAACAAGAGTTCTTTGTGGAATCGCAGGAGGGGCCGCGTTGTTCTTCGATGCAAGCAATACCCAGCGCCAATAATGCAAAGCGTTTGTTGGAGGCAAATCATTTGCAATTGAGAATGTTAATGCAGTAGTTGAGTTTGATTTGGAAAAATCAAAACTTGGTAATTCTGCTGGAAGATCCATCCACCTAGGCACAACGCTTCCACCACCAAAGTATATTGCTCCATCTCCGTTACTAGGAAGTTCGATCAAGAGAACAGGCCCAGTAATAGTGTCTCTTGGATGAATCGACTCTGTTGAATCTGCAGAAGCAATTGGTCGAATAAAAACACGTTCATCTGTCCACCCAGTAGAAAACTCTTTTGTTTCAATCCAACCAACAACTCCTTGGCTTGATGTGCCATCTTCAAAAACAACAGGTATTGTTGGAGGCCATTCATCACCAAGCTCATTGCTTAGCAATCGAACCATAAGGACACCGCCTTTTGGGGCGATTGGAAAAGTGTTTTTCGGAACGATTGAATCTAAAGGAATAGCAAAAGAAATAGAAGATACAAATAGCCATACACCCGCAATACAACATTTACAAAAAGATTTCATGGCGTGGATTGTGCAGTATCTTGACACTTTTTGATAATAGCTACAGTTTCTGCAACGGCTAGATCAAGATTGTCATTCACAATAAAAAAGTCATACGCATTACTTTCTCTTGCCAATTTGATTTCTTGTTTGGCCTCAGAAAATCTACGTTCAATAGAATCTGCATCATCGCGGCCTCTTGCAGTTAACCTGCGGAACAATTCTTCTTCACTTGGAGGCAGAATAAAAAACCGTAAGGATTCTGGCATATTCTTGTGCACCTGCATTCCACCCTGAACATCAATATCAAGGAGCATCGATTTTCCAGCTTCGAGCACTTTTTCTACTGGTTCTTTTAGCGTGCCATAACGATGACAGTGGAATACTTCAGCATGCTCAAGAAATGCACCAGTTTGCACCATTTCTTCAAAACGAGTTGGAGTAATAAAGTAGTAATCCACCCCATCGGTTTCTCGATCACTTATTGGACGAGTTGTTGCAGAAACGCTAAAAATTGCGTCAAGTTCTTCTTTAACTTTATGGACGATCGTCGTCTTTCCAACTCCTGATGGGCCAGAAATAACGATCAAAGCACCTCGTGTACTCGTTGTGGGCATTTGGAGAGTGTATCGCAGTTTGCCATTGGATGACCCTTCTATGAGGGTGCATCGAACACTCCTGCTCTGGTACAATGGCGGAATGTCTCTGCCAAGAGTAGCTATTGTTGGAAGGCCAAATGTTGGCAAATCCAGCCTTATGAACCGCCTTGCCCGCAAGCGTATTTCTATCGTTGATCCAACGCCAGGTGTCACTCGCGATCGAGTGAGTGTGGTACTTGAGATTGACCCTCCTAAGAAGACGCCTAAGGATACACCTGCCCGTTTCGCTGAAATTCACGACACAGGTGGCTGGGGTGTATATGTAGTCGAGGGCCAACACATCGACGATGCAGGATGCGACCTTCGCGAACTCACTGAAGATATTGAAGCACAAATTCGCGAGGCAATGGATCGTTCAGAACTTATTCTGTTTGTGGTTGATGCACAATCAGGCATTACACCACTTGATGAAACTGTTGCAAAATTGCTGCGTCGATCTGGGGCTGCGTCCAAAACGATCGTTGTTGCAAATAAAGTGGACTCGCGAAGCTGGGAATCACATGGACACGAAGCAGCCGCGCTTGGTTTAGGAGAAGTGCTTTGTGTTTCATCAACAAGTGGACATGGAATCATTTCACTTTCGAACACGCTTTGGGAACGACTTGGAGAGGTTAGCGAAACTCCCCAACAACAAGACGAAATGCGTCTGTCAATTGTTGGAAAACGAAATGCAGGCAAATCTTCATTTATAAATGCGCTCGCTGGCGAGAATCGAGTGATTGTCTCTGAAATCGCTGGAACGACTCGAGATGCTGTCGATGTGCAATTCGAAATAGATGGAAAAATTTTGACAGCGATCGATACGGCTGGTGTTCGAAAACAAAAAAGTTTTTCTGATGATATTGAATATTACGCATACAGACGAATGTTAAATTCAATCCGTCGATCAGATGTAGCAATGTTGTTGGTTGATGCGACACAGCGAATTTCCCAAGTTGATAAAAAACTTTCAACAGAACTTCAAAGACAATTCAAGCCAACAGTTATTGTTGTAAACAAGTGGGACCTTGTGGATGAAGGTGTTACCCCTGAGGATTATTTGGAATACCTCACCAAAGAATTACGTGGGCTTGATTATGCACCGATTGTATTTATCAGCGCTCACGAAGGAGAGGGTGTTGAAGACACTGTCGCCATGGCATTTAATCTGAAGGCGCAGTCCATACATCGAGAATCGACTGGCAAGCTAAACGCTGTCATGCGGACCATTTTGAAAGACCGTGGTCCTTCGTCACGCTTGGGATCAGTTGCCAAACTTTTGTATGTATCGCAAATCGCAGTCTCTCCACCAACTATTGCCATAGTAGTAAACGAACCAGACATGTTTGAAGGGCAATATGAACGATATTTGATGAACCGTCTTCGCGAGGAATTGCCCTTTAGCGAAGTGCCAATTCGGCTTCTCTTTACAAAACGGCAACGAAAAACGCTTGAAGAACTCAAACAAGATGGCCGAACCGCTACAATAGAATCGCTTACGCGTACAAACCCATCGGTTGGTCAGGTGATTGATGGAGATGAAACCCTCCCTGACGACAGTTTTAAAGATTGATCACGAACTCATTTGACGTAGTTTCGTGAATTTGTAACGCGGTACCAATACACATGTCTATTTTTCCATTGCCGATTTTTGAAGCAGATGAAGATCCATCTAAACGTGATGGCTTGACTCTTGAAGAGCAACTCGAGGCACTCGAAGCACCAGAAACGATGGTGGTTCGATTTGGTTCAATGCGTGAGGTCGGCGAGTACAAACCAGCAAGTGATATTCGCGCTGGTTGTGGTTCAAAGCTAGTTGCTCGCACACATCGAGGAACAGAGTTGGTAGATCTCCTCACAACAACTTGCTCGAATGCAGGATGTGGAAAATCAGTTTCTAGAGAAGAGATGTTGGGTTATATTGAAAATTCTGGTGGAAACAAATTCCCATTTCATACAAACGGGCGTGTTCTGCGTATCGCAACTTCTGAAGACCTATCAAGAATGGATACGTTGAAGGCCAAAGTAAATGAATACCTCAAAACCGTAAGGCAAATGATTGAAGAGCATCGACTTGCTATGAAAATGGTAGAAGTTGAACCAATACTTGGGGAGGAGTTGCTCACTTTTTACTATCAGTCTGAAGACCGCGTAGATTTTCGTAGTCTTGTGCAAGATCTTGCAAAAAAATATTCGACTCGCATAGAAATGCGTCAAGTTGGCTCCCGTGATGAAGCTAGATTGGTTGCGGATTATGAAAAATGTGGGCAACACTGTTGTTGCAAAAGTTTTTTGAAAGTTCTGACCCCAGTTTCAATGCGTTCTGCAAAGCAGCAAAAACAAACATTGGACCCAAAGAAAATTTCTGGGCGGTGTGGCAGATTGATGTGCTGCTTGCGGTATGAAGATCAAACATATAGGGAGTTAAAGAAGAAACTTCCTCATAGAAAAACTCGAGTAGGCACTGCAGAAGGTCCAGGCATTGTTCTTGACGGAAAAATTATTACCCAGTTGGTGCTCGTTCTCCTTGAACACGACAACAGACAAATCGCAGTTCCCCTCGAAGAACTTAGCGATCCAGAGACTTGTCCCCGTCCTTGGGAGGAAATTGAGAAACCCGTTTACGAGAAAACAGAAAAACCGCAAAAAAATAGAAAGCAACGCAGTCGCCGTCGTGGCAAAGGCAATGCAAAAAAGGATGGTACGAAGAAACCGAGTTCTCAACCACAAGAAAAATCAGAAGGTTCTGCACCAAAAAAGAAAAAACGACGTCGACGCCGTCGAAAGAAGGGCGGTAACTCCGGAACCCCCGGAACCCCCGGAACCCCCGAAGCCCCAGGACCCACCAAAAACTCTGGGAACTCCGGAAATACGAAGAATAGTTCCGGTGAAGGTTCAGGGTAAACTGCACACGGCATGCAAATGAAAGACATTAAAGAAAAAAATACTGGCTTGTTACAACCAAACAACGCAAGCGATGTGCCGCATCTAGATACAACGCAGAAAAAAGAAGAAACTGGCGCTATAAAAACCACACAATCGTTAGTTGTGGCGTTTGTTTTGGCAATGGTGTTTCGAGGATTTGTCGTTGAGGGTTTTGTAATTCCAACAGGATCAATGGCTCCAACCCTGCTTGGACAACACTTGCTAAAACATAGCGATCAGACGGGAAAGTATTTTCCTGTCGGCTTTGCCACCAAACGCAATATTGGGCCAGAACGTTTTGTCGATCCACTGTTGGGGAGAACGATGCCGTTGCCAACTACAGAGGCAAAAAAAATTATTCCTCGTAGTGGCGATCGAGTGTTGGTATTAAAAATGTTGTACCCCTTCTTTGAACCTGAGCGGTTCGATGTTGTTGTCTTCAAAAATCCTACAGACACACAAGGGCTTGCAGCGAATTACATTAAACGGCTGATCGGTTTGCCAAACGAAACGATATGGATTGCCGATGGAGAAATTTTTGCAAAAAAAGGTGACGGCCAGTTTGCCATACAGCGAAAACCAGAACACGTACAAAAATCAATTTGGAGTTCTGTTTCAAATAGTGATGCCATCCCCACAGATAAACTTGCGTTACCTCACCCTTGGCAGGGGCCGCCATGGCGTGCATTGCCAGAAAAAGACTGGAACATTGATGGACGAACGTGGAAGTGCGATGGGGGAGAAGCAAGGCTATTGTGGGATAATCAGAAAATGCCAATTGATGATTGGCTTTCATATAACTTGTTGTTATCTCGGAGAGGTCAAGAACAAGAACCAATGTCAGACATTCGCGTAGGTGCAACTATCATTCCACAGGGAAACGCATTGGTTGTAGGCCTTGAACTTCATGCAGTTGGGCATATTTTTGAGTGGAGCATTGCTGGGTCAAAAGTAACTTTGGCAAAACAACTTGATGGCGATCCGTCTTCGCTCACAACATTGCAATTTGACATTGATCCTTTTCGTGTAGGCAAGCCAACACGCGTAGAGTTTTGGCATGTGGATCAAATGTTGGCCATGTATATTGATAATCAACGAGTAGGAGAAATGCTCTATGACTACGGTCCGGAAGAACGTCTACGGTTGGTAACAAAGAGTGATAAGTCTGTACCGATTGAAGAGATTGCTGGTCGTGGCGGCGCGGCACCGAAATTATCGTGGCATTTTAAAAATGCTCCCTTTACGATGAGTAGGGTGTCAGTTGATCATGATTTATATTATCGAAGCGATCTGCTTCAATCTAGCGCAACAAAAAATCCAACAATGTCCGGAAATGAAAAACTTGTAGAGGTTGGTTCTCCAGCTTTTGGGACGCACCCAGATAAACTCGCAGTTTTGGGACCTAATCAATTCATGATGGCCGGTGATAACAGTACATATTCCTCGGATGGCCGGCTTTGGGGAAATCCTGATGAATTTGTTGCTGCGCAAATCGATACGGCGCCATTTTTAGTGAACCGAGATTTGCTGATAGGCAAGGCATGGTGTGTGTATTGGCCATCAGCGTTCCGGTTAGGAAACTTTCCGATCATTCCAGATTTTGGATCAGTTCGCTTTATTCGGTAGATCTATATATGCAGCGGATGAATCCCAATAAACCACATAATCCTACCTGTTAATACGCCCAAGGCTTCAGATAGACCATACGGGTGCCGATTGCAATCACTATGGGATTTCAATATAGATGTTCTCTTAGATCTACCAAACCACCGGTAGCGATTCATTTTGGCAATGATGATGTCGTTCGTTTAATGCAAATAAGCGGTGAACATGATTTTGCTCTTGATGCCTCATTTGAAGTTTTATCTACAGATGATGTCGGATTAAAGGAGGCAACAGCGTGTTTTAACTCTCGCGCTGCAGTTGTCTCAGTTCCTTCTTCAGAAATACTCCTTAGGCACATTCGAGTTGATTACGATGCAAACGAAGATGAGGTGGTGCAAAAACTTTGTGGACAAAATGAAGCATGGAGCAGTGCTTCAATCAGGCAGCTCCCCATTTTTACAAGTATTCGAGGTGGGCCAAATGCAAAATTGCAACAAGAACTGCTTTGCGTAGGTGTTTCTCATGGAATTATTGACAGGTGCGTATCCACTGTTGAACGTGCAGGAATGGATGTGCGTAGAGTTACAGTTCCAGTACACGCAACGTTACGTGCATTCGACAAACTATACCGTCGCGATGGAGATGAAACGATAACGTCAATGGTTGTCGATTTGGATAAAAAACAAACCATTGCAATGATTGCACACGGCATGAATCTTGTTGTTGCTAGCTCTTTGCAATTCAAACCAACACCTGTTGCTAAACAACAGTGGTCTTCAACACCAGCGCTGATTCGGGCAGGTGACAACGGCAGTAATTTTGAACGACGAGAAAATATTTTGCCACGTGGTTTGGCTGAAACGTGCCAAACCGGTGCAAATTTCAATGATACCGCATTCGTTGAAGAACTTCGTGGTTGTATTCGTCATCACAGTACATTGTTTCCTGAGCGAGCAATTGATCGCTTAGTTTTTTGCGGTAGCGGAGCACTACAAACAGAATTGTGTTCTTCGGTCGCCAACGCGCTGGGGTTGGAAGGTTATATAGCAGACCCATCTGCATGGATCAGAGGCGCAGAGGAACTAGCGAGTGGACCAACTTGGACAACAGTTGCAGGACTGTGTTTTGCCCACGCAGGAGGTTCACAATGAACCACCCATTTGATGACTTTTTAACGCAACGGTGGCACGATCAAAAGCGGGACCGAAGATTGTTCCGCTACGGTTTATTGCTCATTGGGCTAGTAGTAATTATGACTTTTTCTGCATTTGCAACAACAATGACACATTGGCGAAGTGTTTTTCAAAATCAACAAGCAGTTTCTGCTAAATGGGATGATGCACAACAGAGAGTGCAGGGGTTTTTAAAATCTGAGCAAAAGTTAAGAAAAAAATTAGAGGAAGCTAAAGCAATCAGTGCATTGCTTGATGTTGTTCCAAAATCTCTGTTGCTCTCAGAATTGACATCCGTTCTACCAGAGGATGCATTTATAAACTCAATTCATGTAGATACTAGAACTCGCACAGATGAAGAAGGCGTTTCTGTATCGTTCGACAGAGTGCAAATAGCCGGAGAAGCAACTGATGACCCAACAGTTTCAATGTTCGTTGAGCGATTAATGAAATCGTCATGTTTTGAAAACGTATCCCTGCAATACTCCCAACAAAAACAAGGTGGGGCTGCTAGGGGTTTTGCAATTACGATGGAAGTACACACTGAGGTTGTGGGAACATTGGCAGGAATTCAGCAGTGAACGTACCAATAAGATATTTTGCACTCGTCCTTGTTTTGGTAGCTATCCCTGTTTTATCGTGGTTGACGGTATATCGACCAGCCAACATTGCTGTTGAAAATGTTGCGAACGAAATTAAAACAAGAACAAAACAACTTAGCCAATTTTCGGAAGTAAACGCCCAGTATCATCAATTAGAAGATGCTATTGATTACTTGGACGAAGCTTCAGAAGTGGCGACTTCTAGAATTCCAATCCAACATCAAGCAGAACAGTGGCTTGGTGAGGCTTCAATTGCTGCAGAGCAATCGGGGCTATCTGTTCGAAGTGTGACGATTACCGGTAATCGTTCGGGTAGCGAGCTAGGAATCCTACCCGTGAACATGGAGGTGTCTGGTTCGTTTGCAGGTGTGTATGAACTTATACAACGATTTGAACGGATGGAACGCATGATTCCTATAAACAAATTAAATATCCGACGGGCAACTGAAACAACAGTTGAAGCGACATTAGTTCTTCACTTGTTGTACGACGAGGAGGGTGGCTCAAGATGACTTTTATAAAACGAATGACCGAACTCTATGGTGCAGCGCCTCTGTTCATCATTATTTCTACACTGTTTGCCATCTCCGAACTAACTGTAATGTGGGTCGTCGTGCCAGCTTCAGGAGGCATGCTAAAGACACAACAGGATATGCTTATGGATTCTTTATTAGATGAAGATGGTGAAGTAAAAATATCCAACGATGTTTCTGCTGCCATAGTTGAAACACGCATGGTTTCAAACAGGTTGAATAATGATCCAGCAAGCTGGCAACATCCACTTGTTGTCAAAAATCCATATCAAAAACAAATTGTAGAACAGGCAGAAGTAATTACTGCAGAAAAACCTTCTCAAACGAAAATTTTACATCGACGTTGGGTAGAAATTGCAGATCGAGCGATTCTCGAACTTGAACTTACTTCAGTTATGAAGGGAAATAGTTCATTGGCAAATATTAGCGGTAGCATTTATCAACAAGGTGACACGTTGCTTTTACCTAACGCTGTTGGCGCATTTGTTATTGAGGAAGTGAGAAGTGGCTCGGTTCTTCTGCGCTTAGTGATTGATGATGAAAAAATGTTAACTGAATTCGGTGAGATAACGCGGATACTTTTCATTGCCGGAAGCACAAATACAAACAACACATACGTGGATGCTGGAAAACAACAATGAAGCAATTAAACACCTTGAAACAACCCGCAACTTCTTACGCGGACAAACTTTTGGATTCACTGCGTTCACAAGGTGTTCTTGATACAGAACAACAAGAAGTTGCTGAGCGATTACAAAAGAAAAATCAGGGGCAACCTATTGCACAAACACTCATTGACATAGGTATTTCAGAGGAAAGTGTACAAAAAGCCGTTGCCGACTTATTTGGGATGCTTTTCATTCATATAACTAGTGATACTATTGATTTTGAATTTGTTAAAACCGTAGGGAGTGGGTGGTGCAGGGAACATGGAATAGTTCCCGTGTGCATCGACGGGAAACGATATTTAGCAGCGCAATCTCCGGATGCAGTATTTTTGGCTGAGGATATTTGTAGTGAACAATGTGCAAATATGGGTCATGCGATAGCACTCCGTCGAGACTTGGAAAACGCAGTTGACTTATTTGATTCCCAAACACAAAAAATTCAACCTGAAGTACAAGAAGAAGAGTGTGGTGAGGGGAGTGAACTATCATTAGATCTCGAAAGCGCTTCTTCAGAAGCGGATTCGTCTCCCGTGGTTAGTTTTGTAAGCAACATGATTGCAACTGCTTTACGAGAAAATGCTTCGGATATTCACTTCGAACCATCTGATGGAAGATCTCAAGTGAGGTATAGAATTGATGGTGTGTTGCATGATTTAGATGACGCACCGAAACGGTTGCACGCTGCTGTTGTGAGTCGCATAAAAATTCTTGCCAATTTAGATATTGCAGAACGCCGGTTGCCGCAAGATGGCCGAATTCGTGCAATGATTCTTGGAAGATCGTTGGATTTACGTGTTTCAACAGTGCCAACACCCAAGGGTGAGAAAATTGTGATGCGCTTGCTTGACGATCGAAACATTCGTGTTGGCCTAGATGAATTAGGGTTTCGAAAAGAAGTGCTCCATGCTTGGCAAAAAGAAATAGTGGCGCCAAATGGAATTATTCTTGTGACTGGTCCAACTGGTTGTGGTAAAACAACAACGCTCTATTCATCTTTGCAATCGATGGACCGAAAACGGTTGAATATATCAACGGTCGAAGACCCTGTTGAGTATGAATTGGATGGAATTACACAGATACAAGTGCATGACAAGATTGACATGACTTTTTCGAGAGCGCTTCGTGCATTATTAAGACAAGATCCCGATGTAGTTTTGCTAGGTGAGATCCGAGACAAAGAAACCGCCGGTGTTGCTATACAAGCAGCAATGACGGGGCATCTGGTGTTATCCACGCTGCACACAAACGACGCGCCTTCCTCGATGACAAGGTTAATCAATATTGGAGTAGAACCATTTTTAGTTGCATCTGCCGTAAACGCAGTTCTTGCACAACGTTTGGCTAGAAGAGTTTGCAAACATTGCGTCGAGTTCAAAGCGCCAACTTCAGAAGAAATAGAACTTCTTAATGGATTCACACCAGAAAAAATTCCGCATGCAATTGGGTGCAGTAAATGTCGTGATAGTGGATATAACGGGCGACTTGGAGTATACGAATTACTGTTGATGAACGATGAACTTCGTGACTTGATCGCATCGAATCCAACAATTACCACCTTCCGCAACAAGTGTCTTGAAACGGGCATGCAAAACCTCCGCATAGACGGCTTCGCCAAAATAGCTGAAGGATTAACAACCCTCGAAGAAGTTTTGCGACTCACGTAAATAAAAAACCCCACGAATCGATTTCACAATTGATATTGTTACTCCAAGGTGCCATTCATCCACACGGTAGTTTTGCAAAAAATTACCTCGTAGGTAGTTTCTCAAACAAACGGCGTGATAACCAAGATGCACCAACATACGGCGGCAACGCCGGTTTTTCCTAGTACGCCTAGGATGCGTCCAAAGGTCGCGCCGGAAGCTGATTTCGCAATACCCCCAGCAGTCGCATTGTCATTGTTTGTAATTTCGCCAACGACAGCACCACTGAAAGTTCCAATGATTGCACCGATGAGGGTTCCGATTACAGGAATTGGAATAAAAGGTGTTAGAACAATGCCACCAACAATGCCACCAATGATTGCACCAATCATCCCTCGGCGTGACCCACCCCCAACTTTTACACCAAGGGCGCTAGCGCCTATCTCCATTATTTCACCAACAATTGCTAAACCAACACAAATTCCAAGTGTTGTCCAGCCCCAGGTTTCGCCGTCACCCCAATAGGTATCGAGTAACTCGATGCCTATTGCTATGGCGATCATAATCCAAGTTCCTGCTAGTCCAAGCAATGCGAGCAGTACACAGACCGAGGCTAGAAGGGCAAAAAGCGCGATAACAATAATAGTAATCCAGTCCATATGGTTCCTTACTTGATGATTGGGAATAATTCTGCAAGTATTACATAAAGATGGTACTCGCAACGATTCTATCTTGTGTATTGAACGCAACAATATATGCACCAGAAAATGCTGCTGATGCGTGGAATGATTTGTTTGTACAAATTGAAGGTGTCGAAATTCCGCAGACTACGCAAAGTGAATGGACAGTAATTGAGAAAGAACAATACAAGTTGCTCTTGCCATTAATCAAGCAGATTAACGAAATAGCAAAAATGCCAACCTGTGATTGGGGTTTAGATTATTCCCAAGGTTTAGAAATGGAATTGCCGCATCTTGGTGATATTCGACAAGCGGCACAACTTATGGCTTTTTCCATTCAAGGAGATGCAGAAATAGGCAATTATGCGTCTGCCTTACAAGGGATGGAATCACTTATAGGCATTTCACAGCAAGCAACAGATGGGCGAACAATCATTACATCTCTTGTAAGTTATTCAATTTTTGCAATGGACAAAAAAACTACTTTTGTTATTGATTCTTCAGAAGATGTAGATCAACTTGATTCGCTTCAGAGCGTTATATCTTTACTAAATCAATTTGATCCATTTGGTATTAGGTCAAGTGTTGCGGGCGAACAAGAGATAGTTTCTGATTGGCTGCTAGAAACAGACTTGTCGGCAGTCGATTTAGAAGGGAACTTCGACAGCGACGATTTGGAAGCCATCCGTGATGATGAGAACTTGGATATTCAAATGCAGGTGTCTTCATACAATGAAGCGATGGACCAGATGGTAGAAGTTTTTGCCATGCCAGATGAAAAAGAAGCATTAGAAAAACTCTCTGAATTGCAAGAGGCAGTGGAGTTGGGTGAATATGGATTCCTGACCAAACTACTTTTTGTAGAGGGGAATAACTTGTTAAAGACAGCATTTGAGGCAAGCAAGGATGTGCGCGAAATGCAAGCCTTGTTGCAACAACGCATCGAGACGCTTCGTGCTCCACGTGCATCGGCGTACTTCTTAGAGGCAGTGAATGTGTATTGCGCGATTGACACGAAAGAGCGAATTGAAGCAACTGAAAAAGGGGAGTTTGAATTAATTTCTCCATCTCTTGTTTTACTCGCAACAGCGGCAGAGATGCAACCCACAGAAATCACACTTTCTAACGACCCCGCAACCCCAGCTTGGTTAGCACCTTTGTACGCAATGACAATCGACGGGCTCGAGAGGGGAACCACGAACGATTTTGTTACAGCACTTCGTGTTGCAGGACACATAAGTCAGCAGAAGAGGCTATCAGCTTCGGTAGCCGCATCTATGATTGTTCAATCAGTGATTGAATTAGACCCAGTGTTCTCCGAAGAAGATACGCCAAGGGTTCTTGAAGCAATTCGGCGAATCCCATCAAGTGATGCTTTTTTAATTCTTGCTACAACCGAAGACGAAAAAATACGTTTTGGTGAATGGGCTCAGGTTAGTGAAGAATGGATTCCAACACCAATGGCTCTCCTTGCAGCATCGCTTACGATTGCAAAGGAAAATCAAATGGATGCAGCCTGTGAAAACAGTTGGAAAAGACTCGTTAGTGCACTCGGTGTTCCGGACGACGATACTGTCGTTCTTGCAGCGGTGACCCAATTGATGCCAGAAATACTTTTACACACAGAGTTCGAACATGAACAGTCGTTTGTACACAAACTTCGTCGTGCTAAAAACCAGCTACCAACATTGCGAAGGATTTTGACTACACCTCCCTTAAGGAGGTGATCACTTGTCGCAGAGCGTTTCCTAAATTTTTCAGTGCAAGATCAAGGTTCCACTGTTGCGAGCTCCGATCGCCAGTTGTGTTGGAAATAGCACGTATTTCAATCGCTTTTGCTCCAAGCCTGTTTGCGGTGTGAACAACCGCTGCCCCTTCCATCGCTTCACAAATACAACCGGTTCGGTTCCTGATAAGCGAAGCTTGCTTATTTGTTCCACTGCATGTTGCCACTGTTGCAATTCCGCCCACAGTACCAATGGACTGTAAACGCTCTAACACAGAAGCATCGACAGGGACTTCGTTTTGTATAAAGTTACCTAGGACAAACCCCACAGTATCAATTGTTTGAAAACCATCAGGAGTAATGAGGCCCTCCTCTGCATACACACACTTGTTTGCTATGACTACATCTCCAATCTGCAAATCACTTTCTGGCAGTGCGCCCGCAACACCAGCGTTGATAATCCAGTCAAATGGTCCATCGGTGAGAATTGAAGCTGTTGTTGTAATTGCTGCGTTGGTTCGTCCAATACCGCCTGCAATGACGATTGCACCCTTTGGTTTTCCGATAGCATCTGCCTCGGCTTGCACTGCAGTTACGATAAGAAGACGGTGAGACATTTATGATTTTAAATGTTCAATGAGTTCTGCTCGTAGTAGCGTCACTTGATCTTTTGTTTCAAGATTTTTAACAACGTATTCACCGCGGGAAAGCTCTTCGCCAAGAATAATTGCATATTTTGCTTTAGATTTCGCAGCTTCAGTGAGCAATTTCCCGACATTCTTTGTTGCCTTGTAACTTCTCCGAGCGTGTAAGTTCGAGTCTAGGAGAAGCGAAACTGTTTCTGCGATTGCAGCATCTCCCTCTCCTCCTGCGCTGATGACAAACACATCTGGCGAAGGCAGCAGGTCATTGCCATCACCAAGTAAACCTTTGTCACGCAACACCAAGGAAAGAACAACATCTCCCATTCCAAAACCCACTGCTGGAATAGAAGGGCCGCCAAACATTTCTACGAGTCCGTCATACCGTCCCCCGCCAGCAATTGCGCGTTCGTTCCCACCAGATTCGTGAATTTCAAAAACAACACCGGTGTAATAGGCGAGCCCTCGAACAATACTAAAGTCAAATTTGCACCATTGTGCAATTCCCCAAGCAGACAATTCGGCTTGAAGTGTTTCCAGGTCTTGGTGGGAAGTATTTGTTTCACTATCGAACGAGGAAAAAACAACTGGGTCTATATTTGCTTCTTTTGCTTTTTCGACAAAAATATCGCGTGACATTTTTTCACGCTTGTCTAGCAAACCAAGAGCTGTCTGCAACTGGTCTTCTTTAAGTCCGCCATCGAGTAGCATTTTTGCAACCACATCACGGTGACTTATTCGTACAACAACATCATCTGGAGTTAGACCAAGACTAGCGAGGGCTCGAATTGCGGTTGCTATTACTTCAGCATCTGCAGAGGGTGAGTCGATGCCAAGCATATCCACATTCCATTGTTTGAACTCTCGCAATCTTCCTCGCTGAGGTCGTTCTGCACGGAAGTGGTTTGGAATACCAAACCATTTCGTTGGAATAGAAAGAGATCTTCCTTTTGCCGCAGCCATCCGCGCAAGCGTTGGCGTGAATTCAGGTCGAAGTGCGTAATCGGTATCTCCACCCGATCGACGAAAACTAAAAAGTTCGTTTACGATGCCTTCTCCACTTTTTACAGTGTAAAGGTCAAGGTGCTCAAACATTGGGCCTTCGATTTCATCGAAACCAGCGTTGATAGAAGCAGTGCGCCAAGCTTTTTCAATATGTTGAAGTGCTGCAAGGTCTGCAGGGAAAAAATCTCGAGTGCCTTTTGGTGATTGCCATGCCATCAGTATTTACCACTCGGGCCCGCCGCTATACCTGCCATAAACATCAGCCATTGCTTGGACCATTTCTCCTAGGGTGCAACGGGCTAGTGAAGCATCAACAAGGGGTTGCATGACATTCTCGTCGTTGCGTGCGGCTTCACGGATTGTATCTAGTGCTT
>JABHZL010000049.1 GCA_018656645.1 Phycisphaerae bacterium | reverse complement strand
CGATCTGCTTGGTCACGGTTCTTCTCGTTAGCAGCAAGTTGATCACGATGATGTTGCCACGCTTCTTTGTCTTCAGATATTTGATTCAGTAGAGTTGTGGCTTGTCCTCGGCGTTTTTTGTACTCTGTTTCAGAAAATAAAGAGCGGTCATCACTGTCTAATCGAGTAATGGCAGCCTCTACGCTTCTTCGAGCACCAATGAAATCTTCTTGTTGCAGTTTGTCATGTCCTGCAGCCATCGACGAATCAAACAATGCTCTTGATGCTTGACGCTCCATCGCTTGGCGTTCTTGAAATTTATCGAGTCCAGGTCCATTGTCAATCATGGAGTATGCTTTTTGCAACCCAGCAATTATGGCTGGGGTATTAGGCAAATACTTGTTCGCATTGAGATATTCATTTGCTGCCTCACGCCATCGACCTGCGTCAGCTGCAGCAATTGCACTGTCAAGTGCAGCCTGCCCCATCGCCTGTTCCATAAGCGAAGCTTGTTCTGCAGCAAGTGCTGCAATTTCTGCATCGGTTAGTTTTGGTTCTTCTACAACCTCAACTTCAACTTCTTCGACAACTTCCTCTTCGACAACTTCTTCTTCGACAACTTCTTCCGCATCTGGAATCACGATGTCATCATCTTCTTCCACAATCGGCTCTTCGCTAGGAGCGGGTGGTTCTTCACCAGCTTCTTGGGCAAAAGATTCAAATGTAAAAGATAAGCAAATGGCAGCAACAACAACTAAGTGTGCGTGTGCGTTAAGTAAATCTAAAAAGCGTTTCATGAAACTCTCCAAAGTTCCTAATTTCCATCAGCACTGCGACAGTGCAGAGCTGATTTGTACGGCGTCGAGAAATGTAGTTACGAATAACTAAACGCCGGTCCCACGAAAAAGACAAGGCTACACCCGTTAAATCGGGGGCAGAATGACCATTTACATTACGTCCAACAAAGACGCAAAAATGGACTGAGCGGTAGCGTACAACACCCATAGAATGGTCGCAAGGCGGTTTGGGGGTAACTTAGAGGTTTTCGGACTAACCGAAATAAGTGGGGAAATTCTGGCAGTTAGGCGGGTTTGTGAGAAGATCGCATCATCTCAACAAATTGCATAAAAAGGTAAGAAGAATCGTGGGGACCAGGGGATGCCTCGGGGTGAAATTGCACTCCCATAATTGGAAGTGATTCGTGCCGGAAGCCAGCAACAGTCCCATCGTTGAGATGCCAATGGGTCACTTCGCAGCCAACATCCTTCAATGAGGTCTCATCGACGCAAAAACCGTGATTTTGGCTCGTAATTTCCACTTTACACGTATCAACAGCACGAACTGGCTGATTTGCCCCTCGGTGCCCAAATTTCAATTTCCAGGTAGTTGCTCCAAGGGCAATTGCTAGCATTTGATGCCCTAGACATATTCCAAAAGTAGGTAGTTCCTTGGCCATCACTCGTAGCGTTTCAATGGTCGAATTGACTGCTTCAGGGTCGCCTGGTCCATTGGATACAAATAGACCATCTGGATTGATCGCTCGGATCTCCTCTGGAGAAGTTGTATTTGGCATTGATATAACGTCGCATCCAGCAGATACTAAGTTCTTGTAAATACTACTCTTAGAACCACAATCAAGAGCCACAACTCGAAGTCTCTCTGTGGCAGGATTGCTTTTGTGTACGTTCCATTCTCCAAGATCCTCTGCCCATTCTGAAGTAAGCTCTGCTGAAGCTTGGCTTGCTAAGTCCTGACCTGCCATACCCTTAGATTCTTTTGCAATCTGTACCAACTCGGCATCTGTGCGAGAATTATCTGTGCAGATCACTCCCCTAAGGGCACCAAATTGGCGAATATGTCGCACAAGCGCTCTTGTATCAACTCCATCCATTGAGATGACATCATGTTCTTTGAGCCATTTGCCTAACCCACTTTCAGAACGATAGTTAGAAGCAGTTCTAGAGGCCTCACGCACGATAAATCCTGCTACTTGTGGACGTTCCGATTCAAGATCATCCTTACAAACTCCATAATTTCCGATCATTGGGGCAGTCATGATAAGAATCTGACCCGAATAACTTGGGTCGGTAAGCGCTTCTTGATACCCACACATCGCAGTATTAAAAACAACTTCGCCAGTCGAACACGCCGCTGTCTCTTTGCCAAACGACCGCCCACGAACGATAGTCCCATC
Source organism: Phycisphaerae bacterium (assembly GCA_018656645.1). Classification (GTDB taxonomy): domain Bacteria; phylum Planctomycetota; class Phycisphaerae; order Phycisphaerales; family SM1A02. The sequence continues at coordinate 27,248 of JABHZL010000049.1, read as the reverse complement.
TTCAAGTACTAACCTGCATGTTGCTCCAATGTTTTGTTCCATCAAGTGACATTGTAACCTCCTCCGACATCTCTGACATTTGCAAATGGACCGAGTACAACGTCAATTGGGTCAAACCATGTAAACTTCTACACTATGGCGGGACTATTTGATGAACCAACAATTTCCTATGTTCAAGTTGCTGTTGAACGCGCAGTGGATAGATATCCAAATGGGCTCACCTACGGCGTTCCAGAACGTCTCGCACCAATTGAGGCCGGGCAACTTGTCACTGTCCCACTCGGTAGAGGAAACACGCCAACGGAAGCTTGGGTGCTTTCGACATCAGACAATCCGCCAACCCCAAGTGATACCAAAGAAACAAAACAAATCATTTCTAAAAATGCTGAAACAGTTTCGCTCCCAAATGACCTCGTTTCCCTCGCTTCATGGATCAGTTCGTACTACTGTTCAGCAATCGGTCCAACCCTTTCTACTATGTTGCCAGGGCCAGTTCGTAAAGGCACTGGTCTCAAAACGAAAACGCTTTTAGATGTACCTACATCACCCCCACTCGATACCAAAATCACAAAAAAACAAGAACATGTGCTCGCATGTATCACTGCCCTACCAAAAAATGAACGGCCAATTGGCGTAGCGCACCTCATGAAGATTGCATCTCTCGGAAGCCGAGGCCCAATCGATAGATTATGCAAACACGGATTCCTCTCAACACACCAAGTCACACATGTAGAAGCTGCTTGGTTCAAACGCACTATTGACAACAAAGAGGCGCCAACGCTTACAGATGATCAACAAAAAGTATTTGATGCAATTTCACCGACACTTTCAAATGGATACAGTTGCCACTTACTTCACGGCGTGACTGGCTCTGGAAAAACTGAAATGTACATTCGCCTTATCGATCATGCTATTAAAGATGGCGGTAAAGCAATTGTACTTGTCCCAGAAATTTCTCTCACGCCTCAAACAGCCGCTCGCCTCATGGGAAGATTTCCAAACAAACAAGTTGCAATCCTTCATTCTGCTCTCACAAAAGCACAGCGCCATCAACAATGGGCAATGGCTGCAAGCGGCGAAGCTGACATCATTCTTGGAGCTCGCAGCGCTGTCTTCGCCCCTGTTCCAATCGATGATTTGAAAATCATCATCGTTGATGAAGAGCACGATCATTCATACAAGCAAGACCAAACACCGAGATATCACGGACGCGATGTTGCTATTCGAAGAGCATCCTCTGCAAAATGTCCAATCGTGCTTGGCTCTGCGACACCGTCGATGGAATCATGGTGGAATGCAACACGAAGAAATATTTCCACGTTACACACACTACCGCGCCGTGCACCTGGATTAACTTCTCCAACAATTGAAATTGTAAATATGCGAATTGCACGCGCTGCTGCCAAAGGCGTGATACCAGTTTTTAGCCGAGAACTTGAACACGAAATACAACGATCACTTGCCACTGGGGGACAAATTTTACTCTTACTAAATCGTAGAGGGTTCGCACCGTGGATCGCCTGTTCTAGCCGAGGGTGTGACTGGATGATGCGGTGTGAACATTGCGAGTCATCAATGGTCTACCATAGAAGGAAACCACTTGAAGAAGTTGGATTTGTTCGATGCCACCATTGCGCGAAGGAACAACGTGTCCCAAAAAGTTGTCCTGATTGCTCCAAACCTGTCATACGACTCGGTGCTGGGACACAAAAACTAGAAGCAATTATTCGAGAAACAATCCCTCTCCCTGATGATCAAATTGCAAGGCTTGATACAGATACTGCCCGTAAGAGTTCTGATCTTCACTCGACACTAGATCGTTTTACTCGTGGAGAAATCCGCGTCCTCCTTGGTACACAAATGATTGCAAAGGGACTTGATGTTGCTGGTGTTACGCTTGTGGGAGTGATCGATGCAGACACTGCGATTGATCTTCCAGATTTCCGTGCTTCTGAGAGAACGTATCAACTCGTTGCACAAGTGTGTGGTCGGTGCGGCCGAGGTAGCGGGAATGCAAAAGCAATCGTACAAACATACAACCCAGAAGCGCCTGCGATTGTGCTCGCTGCACAAAACAAATACGAAGAATTTGCAAGCAGAGAGCTCCAACTACGTCAAGAAACAGGGCTCCCTCCGTCAACACGCATGGCGCGTTTTGTTATACGAGATGATACATTTGAAGTAACTGCTGGCCGAGCAAATGCCCTATATGAACGGCTCATGTCAATTGTTCCACCCGCAATTCAGTTAACCGCTGCTGCACCATGCGTTTTAACGAGAATTGCCGATCGCTACCGATTTGATCTCACCGCATCAGCACCAACCGCGCGGGAATTACAACACTTTCTCGGTGACGCTCGTGGTAGACAATACATTACAAACAACCGTGATCTCGCTATTGATGTTGATCCTGTTTCAATGCTGTAATTGAAATGTAATTCTAGTTTTTCCATACCAAAACCTCCTACATTTCAATTCTTAAAAGCCTATTTTCTGATAGTATTTACGGTTTAACATCTTCAAGACACGAGCAACAAAATGCCGTCAAACGCAAATAAAAGCGATTTAACGCCAACAACCATAGGCCCATCAATCAACGCATGGAATGCCACATTCCTCGATGCGCTATTTACACAGTGGAAGGCAGATTCTTCTTCAGTATCTAGCGAATGGCAAGATTTTTTCAAAGGATTTGAACTTGGATCTTCTCTTGAAAATCAAGAGGAAGAATCCAAGGCTCAATCCTGTGTTGACTCTCTCATCTACAACTACAGAATGGAAGGTCACTACGCTGCTGATCTCGATCCACTTGGATTACACGATCCTATCCGAACACGACTGCTCCCTGAGTCTTTCGGTCTTTGCAAAGGGCAGTTCGACACGATGTTTGACCCAGGACATCTTGATTTACCAAAGCCTTCGACGCTACGGACTATCATCGAAAGACTCGAAGAAACGTATTGCAAACACATCGGTGTCGAATATTCGCACATAGAACACCGTGAACAAAGAAGATGGCTCCAAGCCAACATGGAACCAATTGCAAACCGCCCTTCATTCGACAACGAAACCAAAAGCCGCATTCTCCGAAAACTCACAGAAGCAACGACGCTCGAAAACTTCTGCTCAACAAGATACATCGGCAAAAAGAGATTTAGTTTAGAGGGCAGCGAATCACTCATTCCAATGATGAACGAACTCATCAACGAAGCAGGTGAACACGGTGTGGAAGTTGTCACAATCGGGATGGCGCATCGTGGAAGAATTAATGTTCTTGTCAATATTCTTCGAAAATCTTACGACCAGTTGTTTACTGAGTTTGAAGAGAGTTGGATTGAAGATTTCGCTGGAGGCGGCGGCGACGTGAAGTATCACCTTGGTTACAGCGCAGACATTCTCACTGACCTTGACAAACCGATGCACATCACACTTGCACCTAATCCATCTCACCTTGAGTTTGGGCACTCTGTTGTTCTTGGCAAGGCGAGATCTCGTCAACGAACGCAGTGCGACAAGGACCGACTCCTCTGCATTCCATTGCTCATTCATGGCGATGCTAGTTTTCCCGGACAGGGCATCGTTGCAGAGATGTTCAACATGGCACACCTAGATGGTTATACCGTTGGAGGAACAGTACACATTGTTGTAAACAATCAAATTGGTTTTACAACAAATCCACAAGACAGTTACTCTGGTCGTTACTGCACAGATATTGCAAAAATGTCAGGCGCACCAATTATTCACGTCAATGGAAATGATCCCGAAGCTTGTGTGCATGCAATTCAACTTGGAGTGCAATACAGACAAACCTTTCATAACGATGTTGTCATCGACGTTTGGACCTACCGCAAACATGGGCACAACGAATCTGATGAACCAAGGTATACACAACCTCGAATGTACCAAGCGGTTTCGAAGATGCAACCCATCACAGATCAATATGCAAGCGAACTTATAGCAGAAAATGTACTCTCAAAAGATGTACACGAACAAATGGTGGAAGACGTTCGAAATGAACTTGAAGCTTCACAAGAAAGATCAAAAACCCAACCTATTTCATCAAGTGTTCCACCCTACCAACAATCAACTACGTGGGAAGGGCTACGCGGCGACACAAGAAACCGTGAAGTCGACACAACTGTTTCAAAAGAGATACTTTCTAAAATTGCACATGCACTTGGAACCGTGCCCGACAATTTTCAAGTTCATCCCAAATTAAAAAAACTACTAGAAACACGAAAAAATATAATCACAAACAACATCCCTTTCGATTGGGGCATAGGTGAATTATTGAGTTACGGAACGCTTCTTGAAGAAGGAAGCCCGGTGCGTCTTACAGGCCAAGATGTTGAACGGGGCACTTTTAGCCATAGGCACGCAGTTCTCATCGACACCAAAACGAGCGAACCCCTGATTTGTCTGAACAATATTTCTCAAGAGCAAGCAAAATTGTGTGTACACAACAGCCCACTAACTGAAACTGCTTGTTTAGGTTTTGAATATGGTTATTCACTTGGAGATCCACACATGCTCGTTGTGTGGGAAGCGCAATTTGGAGACTTCGTAAACGGCGCTCAAGTCATCATTGACCAATTCATTTCTTCAGCTGAGGTAAAGTGGAGAAGGTCATCTGGTCTCGTCATGTTGCTTCCCCATGGATATGAGGGGCAAGGCCCTGAACATTCCTCTGCAAGACTAGAACGTTTTCTCACACTCTGTGCTGACAGGAACATGGCGGTGATCAACCCAACCACACCTGCACAAATGTTTCACGCATTAAGACGCCAAATAAAATGGCCGTTTAGAAAACCGCTTGTTGTCATGTCTCCAAAAAGCTTACTCAGACATCCAAAAGCTGTTTCAACTATTTCTGATTTAACCGATCATAATTTTCAACCAGTGATCGATGAGACTATTGAATCGAATACATTCAAGCGTGTCATCTTTTGCTCTGGGAAAATATATTATGACCTAGCTGCCCACAGAGAAACCACTGCAAATCCTGAATCAATAGCATTAATTCGTATTGAAGAACTGTACCCATTTCCAAAAGTTGAACTATTAAAAATCGTTCTTAAATACACTGAAACAGAATATATATGGGCGCAAGAAGAACCAGAGAACATGGGAGCTTGGCGATACATCGATGCGGCATTCAGGGATACTTTCTCCATTGAACTCACCAGAGTTTGCCGCAGACCAAGTGCTTCCCCAGCTGTTGCGTCAAACAACATGCACAAAACCGAACAAAACCGTATCCTCATAGAAGCCGTAGGCCTTCCAGTAACGAAATAACTATGACACACCCGATCATCATCCCTAATCTTGGCGAATCAATTACTGAAGTTGTTCTTGGAGAATGGCTCATTCAAGATGGGAACTGGGTTCATCGTGATCAACCACTTCTTGAAATTGAATCCGACAAGGTCACACAAGAACTACCTTCTCCTGTTTCTGGACTTGTCACAATTACTAAACAAGCAGGTGAAGAGTGCCGAGTTGGCGACACGATCGGTTCGATTGATGATTCTGCTCCTAAACCAGAAGCAGCACAAACAGAAAAAATAGCGGCCGAAGAAGTAACAAAAGAAACTGTTGCTTCCGCAGAGCAAACAAAAGCTACGCCGCTTGCTAAAAAAGTTGCAGACGATATCGGAGTTGAACTTGATCAAGTTTCAGGCTCTGGTACTTCAGGAAAAGTAACCAAAGCTGATGTCATCAATGCCAGAGAAACACCACTTGCACAACCTGTTGCAGATGATCCTCAGCCACCTTCGATAGTTGAGGAAAGTTCTATCGAACGTCGTGGTATTCGCCGAGAAAAAATGTCCATGCTCAGAAGGCGAATTGCAAAAAGACTTGTTGATGCGCAGCACTCCGCTGCAATGCTCACTACTTTCAACGAAGCAGATATGACTAAAGTAATTGCCCTTAGAAAAATTCATAAAGAAGAATTCAATGACCGCTACGGTGTCAACCTCGGATTCATGTCGTTTTTCACAAGAGCATGTGTTTCTGCACTTCGTGCTTGGCCCGCAATTAATGCCTCTATTGAAGGAGATGATGTGGTGTACCACGAGTACGTTGACATGTCGATTGCAGTCGGTACTGAGCGAGGACTTGTGGTCCCAGTGATCAGAAACGCAGACCGAATGAGTTTTGCCGAAATCGAATTAACCATCAAAGAACTTGCAGAACGCGCAAGAGATGGAAAATTATCAATCGAAGATATGTCCGGCGGCACGTTCACAATCAGCAATGGTGGTGTCTATGGCTCGATGATGTCAACACCAATCCTAAATCCTCCACAATCTGGCATCCTTGGATTACATCGTATTCAAAACCGACCAATAGAAAATCCTGACAACGCTGGAGAAATCGTCTTACGCCCAATGATGTATCTTGCTCTGAGTTACGACCATCGTGTTGTTGATGGCGAAGGCGCGGTCCGTTTTCTTGTTCACCTCAAGGATTGCATCGAAGACCCACAACGTTTATTGCTAGGTCTTTAACATGTGCGACAACTCTGGTCATCTACCTGTTCTTCCTAATCAAGTGTGCGACCTCCTTGATCCGCAACAAGGCGATGTCATCGTTGATTTAACAGCAGGCAGAGGTGGACATGCCGAACTTCTTGCCAAACGAGCAGGAGAGAATGCAACTGTGATCTTGTTCGATCTAGACGCAGAGAACCTGCAATTTGCAACTTCTCGACTTGAAAAACTTGGAATTTCAGTAGAGTCTCATCACGAAAGTTTTGTGACTGCAGCATCAACACTCACCCGTGCTGGTATCCAGGCTCATTGTGTCCTTGCGGACCTTGGTTTCTCCTCCAACCAGATGGATGACCCCATCCGAGGTTTTAGCTTTGGAAGCGACGGTCCTCTCGATATGAGGCTTGATTCCTCAAAAGGAACCACTGCAGCTGACTTGGTCAACTCTCTTTCTGAAAAAGAACTCGCAGATACCATCTACTTTTTAGGCGAGGAGCCCTATTCTCGGCGAATCGCACAAAAAATTACACTCGAACGACAAGAAAAACCGATTTTACATACTGCTAGGCTCGCACAACTTGTGCGTGATGCCTATGGCGCGAGAGCTCACTCGTCTCGGCTTCACCCCGCAACACGTACCTTTATGGCGTTGCGAATTGCAGTCAATGCTGAACTCGATGCGCTTGATGCATTGCTCCTCGATGTCGAGACTGGTGGCCGCAAGGTCGACAGTGGTGGCTGGTTACATCCGACTGCCAAAATAGCTGTGATCAGTTTTCACAGTTTGGAGGATCGCCGTGTCAAGCAATCCTTCGTCGCCCTTGAGAAGAGTGAATTGGCAAAGCGGTTAACTCGCAAACCAATTCGAGCAACGGACGAGGAGAAATCCTTTAACCCACGCTCTCGCCCAGCGAAACTTCGAGTGGTCCAACTTGGTTCGTAGAAGGTTCTCCCTTCTTCTTGTAATTGGATTTCCAGATCTCATGGATAGCAACAATAAAATTTCCATCGTTATTGGTTTCGGTTTACTAATTTTTGTAGGCATGTTTGTCGCAGACCATTTTTCACATGCGACGAACCGCGAAGTTGCACCTCTTGGAGGAGAACCTAGCCCGCCTCCAATCCCCGCATCCCAACTTCTAACCGGTCCACTCCCGTCACTCGAAACTATTGAACATCCTGTAAATGCGAACGATAAAATCCATATTGTCAGCAAAGGCGAGTCACTTCGAACCATTTGCAGCAAGGAATATGGCGATTCAGGGTTAGCGCACGCAGTTGCACGTTGGAATGGGCTCTCTTCTGCAAATGTCATAGAAATTGGTCAACGCATCGCACTTCCTACTAGAACTGCATTGATCGCAGCGCCTGTCTCTACCCAAAAAGTGCAAAGCATTCCCAAGCCAAAAGAAACAACTGCTGTTCCCGACTTTGGAACATACACCGTAAAGAGTGGCGACACCCTTTCTCACATTGCGCAACAGGTTTGTGGATCAACAAAATTTACGAATGCGTTGATTACACTCAATAAGAAAACACTTCCGAATCCTGACCGTTTACAAGTTGGGATGAAACTTCGGTACCCACTTAACTGATCGTAAATGGCACGTAAATTACTCATCGTCATTTTTATTTTTACACTCGCAGCACTATCACTGCTTGCTATTCGACAAGAACAAATCAACACTGTGCACACGATGACTGTCTTACATCAACAAATTGCTAGGCAAGAAACTTCTCTTGACGCACTTCGTTTCGCAATAGAAGAGGAATGCTCCGTAGAATCACTTGGCTTATTCCTTGCAACTGAAGTTGCTAAACATGAATAAACAGCCTGCTATGCAATCTCGAATCCTTTGGGTCATGACGCTTGTTTGCGGAATTGTCTTTCTTGCATTATGTGCTGGTTTTTACAGAGTAATTTCATTGAAGATCGATACGCCAATAGAATTAATATCTGTTGCAACTCCAACCAATAGCACCATCCCACAGATTGCCACTCGTGGATCGCTTTTAGATCGAAGAGGAAGAATTCTTGCAGGAAGCAGAGTTGGATACAAATTATTTGTAGACCCATCACTTGTTGATGATTCAGAAGAACTTGCTTTCGAACTTGGTGAAAAACTAAGACTTCCCCCAGCAGATATTGAACGTAAGATTCTGGAACGTGCGGATAGTAAATATGTTGTTATTGACGATCTGCTTGAACAATGGCAAGTTGATCTCATTCGAGATTCATCTTATAAATGCGTAGGGCTTGAACCACGCCTTGTTCGAAGTTATCCACACGGAAACTCCGTAGCGAGTCTTGTGGGCTTGGTCGGAACAGAACACTCAGGTCTCGCTGGTCTTGAACATTCATTAAATAATTCACTTGGAGGAACATCAGGAACTCTCGTTCGACTTCGTGATATAAGAAAGCAAACACTTTGGGTTGATCCAAAAAATTACAAACCGAAGAATAACGGTGATGATGTACACCTCACAATAGATGTTGTGATCCAAGAGATTGCAACAAAACATTTACAAGCAGCAGTCCTCCATTGCAATGCAGGTGGAGGACGTGTTGTAGTACTCGATCCGAAAACTGGCGACATCCTTGCGATGACGGACATATTAAATCCTCGAGAAAATTGGACACAAGAAGTATCCGACCCATTAAGAGAAATTGATCCTCGGCTTGGGCGGAACAGATGTCTCACCGACCCCTACGAACCAGGATCTACATTTAAACCTTTCATTTGGGCAGCTGCGACCGAACTCGGAAAGGTTTCTGTTAATGAAGTACTTCCAACCCCATCCGGAAATCCCTACCTTACAAGTTCGGGTCGCACTATTCGAGATGCACACTATTATGGTCCATCAACCTGGCGTAAAGTTCTTATAAAATCATTGAACAGCGGCATGGCGATCGTTGCTGAACGATTAACAAATGCTGAAATGCAAAAAGCAATTACTGGATTTGGCTTTGGTTCTCCCACATACCTTGGTCTTGCAGGAGAAACGAGAGGACTAATCACTTCTAAGAAAAATTGGACTTCCTACACACAAGCTTCTGTAGCGATGGGCCAGGAAATTGGGGTAACGGCTGTTCAAATGGCACAGGGTTTTTGTGCTTTTGCAAGAGACGGATCACTACCTCAACTTCGATTAATTGCAACATCTAAAAATGCTGCACCAATTGTAAGGCAAGCAATTACACCAGAAATTGCAAAGACAACAAGAACAATTATGGGTGAAGTGATGACTGAGGGGACAGGAAAAAATTCGCAAAGCGATTTGTATACGTTGTTTGGAAAATCGGGAACCGCCCAATTACCCAAAGCCGATGGTTCAGGGTATTTTGAAGATAGGTATACAGCGAGTTTCATAGCCGGCGCCCCTCTTGACAACCCAACTGTTGTTGTGATTTGTGTAATCGATGATCCAGATAGAAAAATCGCCCACTACGGTGGCGAGGTAGCAGGACCAGTGGTTCGTGACATCATTGATGACACACTTGAGTATCTCGGTGTTCCCCCAACAAAATTACAAGTAGCGAACGAACATTAGCAATTTCCCCCGCGACGCATGCTGCAATTCAAATTCGCCATGCTAAGGGCTTCCCACTTCCGCCAGTTGTTTCCTTTACAAGCATCACAGTTACCCCTGCAAAAAAAGCGAATCCAAACATAGCGATGGATGCCCATGTCATTTGCAAAGCGGCAAGCCAAGCTCCTGCATACATGCACTCCCATAACGCACCATATCTTCTGATTTTTTCTGCAGCATTCCGATGAGAACTAGCATGCCGTATTTTCCAACGAATTGTTACGATAAATCCAACGATTGCTGCAACAACCCAAATCAACGAGAAAAAAGACATGCCTTCTGGCAAGATGGAACCGGTCCGAGCGTAAGGAACTCCAATAACAATCGCAGACCAAAAAAGCCAACCAAGTACAACTCCCATCCACCCTCTAAAAGATAATTTCGGACGCTTTCCTTCAAGAACATACACCGAAATTCCACAAATCATAACATGTGTCATAACCAACCAAACTGGCAGAGCGAATGTCAACTCAATATTTGCAATCAACATATGCGTTGCATATAACAAACCAATCGAGACGATGCCAACTGCTGGCACAAACTTCCCTACAGTGTTGTAAAACAATACGATCGCAGCTGTTAGAAGGGTAATTTGTACTGGCCATGTTCCCAAAAACGAGGAAGCAAGCAATGACAACAACAAACATGAAACCATCACAACCGCCGCGTGGCTCATTGAGATGAGACCTCTTGGGATCGGTCGGTTTGGATGAAATGCAGCGTCGTGCCTAACATCCAAAGTGTCATTTAATGAAGCAGCAAAACCACACATACAAATAGCAATAATGGCCGTTGCAAGCAGTGCTGACCACCAAGGAATCAAGTAGACACTTGTCCCAACATAATCTGTATTACTTTTTGTTAAAATCAACACCAACCAAATATCTGCGATGGCACCAATTGCAACACTTAATCGTGTCAAGTGCATCGTTGCTAAGGCTTGTCTAGAATTCTTCAACACATCCATATCCTACCGCCCCACAATACGCGAATGTCCAAATTGTGGGTCATAAAAGCGAATCAACTTCCCCCAATCCGTTGTACATAACCTCTTTCGCCTTTACTATGCCACACGTATGCTCGATCTCCCCACATTACCACTCTCAACCACCGGTCTCTCGATCGCAATTGTTGTCAGTAGGTATCATGCAGACATCACTGACGCCCTTGCAGAAGGTGCAAAGCAAGCATTTATCGATGCAGGCGGAAACGAATCTCAACTCATCATCATCCCTGTTTCAGGAGCATGGGAACTACCAGTCATTGCACGTGCACTTCTCGAAGAAGCAAAAGTCGACGCAGTGATAGCCCTAGGGTGCATCATTACAGGTGAAACGACCCACGATCAGGTCATTGCTCACGCAATTGCCCAAGGACTTATGAATCTCTCATTGCGCTATGGCAAACCTGTCTCCATGGGCGTTTTGACTTGCCAAACATTTGAGCAAGCAATGGAACGCGCTGGCGGAGATTGTGGCAACAAAGGGACCGAGTCGATGAATGCAGCCCTCTCAACAATTTCTACAATTCAAAACCAGAACGAAACATAAAATACACGATGTCACAAAGCAGATCTCTCCGTCAACAAACGCTCCAGTTACTTTGTCAATTTGATGCTGGCAATTGTGATGTTGCATCAATTACTGAAGAAACGTTTGATGAAGATATTTCAGAAACGCTACCTCCAAATCAAAAAGTTTCCTCGCTTGCGAAAAAGGTGTGGGATACAAAAGACAAGGCAGATGAAACTATTGCTCCACTCACTCCAGATTGGCCCACACACAGGCAACCATTGGTTGACCGAAATATTTTGCGACTTGCATATTTTGAAATCACAAGTGGAATGACTCCTCCAATTGTAGCTATTGACGAGGCTATCGAACTTGCAAAAGAATTTGGTACACAAGAATCCCCTGCATTTATCAACGGTGTTCTTAATCAAATCAAAGAACAATGCGACGCAAATGGTAAAAATTCGGAAACCGCTGCACCATAATGGGACTATTCAGAGCAACAGTTAATGCACTGAGAAGTGGACTTTCAAGAACACGTAGCGCTTTAGCAACACCACTTGCTGCGATGCGGGGTCGCACGATTGACAATGATTCAATCAATGAACTTGAGCGATTACTTCTCTCCTCTGATGTTGGAACCACAACAACGGATGCCATCGTGAATGAACTTCGCGATGCAGTATCAAGAGGCGAAAAACAAAACCGCGACATTCTTGAACTGCTCCACGATCAACTTGTCAATCGTCTTGCAAATAAAAAACGAACACTTGCAATTGCAGAACGTTCTCCAACAGTTATTCTTGTTGCAGGTGTTAACGGTGTTGGAAAAACAACAAGTGTTGCTAAAATTGGGCGCGCACTTCGAGAAGAAAACCGTAGCGTTCTACTTGCTGCAGCAGACACGTTCAGAGCAGGCGCTGTCTCTCAGCTTGCTACATGGTCAGAACGACTTGGCATTGAAATTATCAAAGGACAACAAGGAGCGGACCCCGCTGCAGTTACCTTTGATGCTGCAGAAGCAGCAATTGCGAGGAGTGCTGATGTACTCCTCATTGACACTGCCGGCAGATTGCACACACAAGAGCCATTAATGCGCCAACTAGAAAAAATCAAACAAGTTACTTCAAAAAAAGTTGATGGTGCACCACACGAAGTTCTCCTCGTTCTTGATGCAACACAAGGTCAAAATACGCTTGTGCAAGCGAAGCGTTTTTCTGAAGCAATCGATGTCACTGGTATTTTTCTTGCGAAGTTGGACGGAACGGCTCGAGGAGGTATCGTTTTCGCAATCGAGGATGAAATTGGTATCCCGGTGAAATTAATCGGCATTGGCGAACGACCTGAAGATGTCGAACCATTTGACCCTGAAGTATTTGTCGACGCGCTGATCAACGAAGCCGTTTCTTAACCCCCCATGAAGGTATCATGCACACTGTGAGACATTGGCTCCAACTCGTTCTACTCTCTGTACTCTCAGTAGCAGTTACTGCACAAGAAATACAATTCAGAGATGTACAAATTAAAGGCGATCGCCTCTCAGGGGTTGTGTTGCCAGTTCTTCCTCGTGATGCCGAAATAAAGATCCTCGCACTTCGAGCAGATGCGTGGACTGTTGATGACACAAAACGCCTCGTACTTACCACTGACATTGTTATTTCAATTGGTACCTATACATTCCAATCTGAAAAAGCATCCGTTTGGATCAATCGGATGCCATCTGAACTTGGTGTTGTTTCTCAGATTGCCGTGTACATGCCAACATCCACTCGCACAGGAGGCCGAGCAGCGCTTGGGGCAGAGGGGAAGGATCTACTCATTGTCGGCAGCACACTTGGTGGAATCAATATGGATGTTGCCCTGCTCACACCTAAAAAACCTACCAACCAACAAGCGTTTATTCAACAATCTGAAAACAGGCTCGCAGGATACATCCAACGTTTACAAGTCGGCGAAACCAAACTATCAACACATCCCGAAGTTATCGCTTCACCACTCCCTGTCAATGAAGACGAAACTCTTATTTCACAAGTTCCTGTTCAACAAATAAAGCAACCTTGGCTCCGCTCAAAATCTGGAATCATGTCCATCACCGCTGATAACGTGGAACTTGAAACCGGTGAAACAGAAAATACAATCACAATCGTCGGCAACGTTGTATTAGAACTTCGGTCAACATCCGGAATAGATGACATGCAAATGACCGCTGACCGAGCAGTGATCTTTACCGATCCCGGTTCTGTCAGAGACATGGCTGCAGGAAAAATCGAGTCACAGGATATTCGCGGTATTTATCTTGAAGGCAATGTACTTGTGGATTCAAACCACGGCGATTATCTCGTCCGGTCACCACAAGCTTATTACGATTTTACGACAGACAATGCAATGCTCGTAGAAGCAGTGCTTCGGACCTATGCAATGCATGGAAAAGTTCCACTATTCGTTCGTGCAAAAGAAATGCGGCAAGTTGCAGTTAACCAATGGACCGCACAAGGCGTTCAGGTTTCTACAAGTTCCTTTGCAACGCCTGATCTTGCTATTGGTTCCCGAGAGATCACACTCACAGAACAACCTGATGGGAACATGTTCATCGACTCTTCTCATAACACCTTACGCATGGGCGGATTGCCGGTCTTCTATTGGCCACACTACGCAGGTGAAGCTAATGATATTCCACTGCATAAAGTTAAGTTTGGATATAAGAAAACGTTTGGTTCTTTCTTAGAAACTGAGTGGGATCTGTTCACATTACTTGGCGTCCAACAACCAGCAGAATTAGGCATTGACCTAAAACTTGATGGATACAAATCAAGAGGTGCTGGCGTTGGACTAGATGCGCATTACAACTTCGACAATCATAAAGGCGAATTAGATACATACTTCCTCTCAGATGCAGGAAGTCAAAAAACATCGTCTGGCATAAAAATGGATGTGCCTGATCATCAACGTGGATACATTCTGTGGGAAAACCAAACCAAGTTAAGTGAGCATTGGTCTCTTCAAGCACAGTTGAGCTACATCAGCGATCCAACATTCATGTCCGTTTGGAGACAAAGCGATTTTTACAATCGTAGAGAATTTGAAACAAGCCTCTATGCTAAATATCAAAAAGAAAACTGGGCTTTTACTGCTTTTGCATCACACGATCTCAACAAATTTATTTCAAACAGCTGGCTTCTTGCCTCAAGACAGTACGCAGTTGAAAAAGCACCAGAACTTGGCTTATTCCGTTACGCAGATGATCTACTTAATGGCGCTGTAACGTGGTCTAGCGAAACACGAATTACAAGAGAACGAATGCGCTTCCAAGATGGCACTCCCGCATCCAATGGCTTGAAACGCCAAGCCTTTCCAATGCCTGGCGGAGGGTTCTTAGGAAACAACCAACCATTTACTGATTTGTTTGCAGCGAGAGGGCTTACCGAAGAATTTAAAAATCGACTCACGACAAGACATGAATTTGCCGCACCATTTACAGTTGGCGCTTTCAAGTTTGCACCATTTGCAAGCATGCAAGCTGATGTGCGAATTGGTGATGATAATGCAGCTGCAAACGATAAAGATACCAAGTGGTTCTCAACAGTTGGCCTTCGTGCCTCCACCCAAGTCCAACGTATTTACAACGATGTAGATAACGCTATTTTAGATTTACATCGCCTCAGACATGTAATAGAACCGTACGCGACACTTTGGTATGGCTCAGGCAGTGTTGATCCTATGACAATCGAACAGTACAACCCACTTGTCGATAATGTTTCAACTGGTGCAGCAGCATGGGTTGGCGTAAAAAATACATTACAAACATGGCGAGGTGGTCCTGGGCGTTGGTATGAAGTCGATTGGCTCACAGTTGACGTCTCAGTCCTCACTGTCGATAGCAAGGCAACAAGACGTTACGACACGCCGCAATTCTTTAGTTGGCGACCAGAATATTCTTCTCTTGAAGATTCTGTCATGGCAAATAGTATTTGGCAAATTAGTGACGGCGTTGCTCTCCTTGGCAATGGCACATGGCTCACTGACAATGGTCGCATGGTTCGCGGTTCTATTGGAGCTGAACTTGACCACGGCAAAGACGTCAGAACGTTTATCGAATATCGCGAAATTGCAAACAATGATGACCAATACCTTGCGCTTGGTTTGCAGTACAAACTCAGTAAAAGATATTCATTTAACGCATCGCCAACGTGGAACATGAAGGAAGATGATCTTCAAAACCTTCGTCTTAACCTCACGCGGCATTATCCTGATTTTGACCTTGTCGGACAGGTTACACACAATAGTATCAAAGATGAAACACAATATGGTATCGCGTTTCGCTTGTTGAAATTCTGAGGCTCACGAACACTGTTTCCATAACTCCTCAAGCTGTTCAATCGTCAAAGTAGAAGGTCTTGCTGATGGGCTTATTCCATCAGGTAGTTGGAGATCTCGACCTAAAATTGCACCAAGTTGTTTTCTTCTTTTTGTAAAGAGTTGTGTCACGAATGTTGCAAAAGATGCGCTTTCTTCTGGGGGAAAATGAGAACAGCGTACAATTGAGACGCAAGCACTCGTAATTTTAGGGGGAGGCCAAAAGCAGGTTGGAGGAACTTTTGCAATCATTGAAACTTCAGCCAATCTCTGAGTCAAAATTGAAAGTACTCCCCACGCAGATGAATTGACTTTTGCCATCAGCCGTTGTGCAACTTCAAGTTGTATTGTGACAAATTCACCAATACAACTTGGATGATTTGCAAGCAAATCTACAATGAGTGGACTCGCTATTTGATATGGTAGGTTCGAAACTAATTTCCATGGTTGGTCGCCTAAAACAGATGCAACCTCTTCGTTCAAGTGGCGTTTATGCAAACAATCACCTCGGATCAATTGGATTGAATCGCCCAATCTGTCTTCGATTAAGTCTGCTAATCCATGGTCAAGCTCACAGGCAACAACTCTGCACCCCCTCTCAAGCAACTCCTCAGTCATCGTGCCAGTTCCCGGACCAACTTCTAAAACTACATCGCCAGGGGAGAGATCGGCAGCATCAACTAATTTCGTCAGCACATTGTGATCATGCAAAAAGTTTTGCCCAAAACGATGAAGCGGGGAAAGCCCTCGCTGTTCAAGAATGGCTCGAATCTCACTTAGCCGTTGCAGGATTACGCCTTTCCGAGATACTCACCCGTCTCAGTATTGATTTTTACAACTTGTCCAATTTCAATAAATGGTGGCACGCGTACTCTCGCACCTGTTTCAACAGTTGCTTCTTTCAACTGGTTTGTAGCGGTTGCAGATTTAGGTTGATCAATCGTATCAGTAATTTCCAACTCTACTGCCGCAGGCAATTCGACTCCTAGTGGCCTTCCATCAAACATCATCACAGAAACTTCAATGCCATCTTTCAACCATTGCGATTGGTCTTTGTCTATAACATCTGCATCAAGTTCAATTTGGTCGTACGTTTCGTCATCCATAAAAACCCATGGTCCAGCGCCATGACCACTGCTGTCATACAAGAATTGCATTTTTCTTTTGTCGATGTTGACATCTTCAACCTTGTCAGATGAATTAAAACGGTTGACTTTGATCGTTCCTGTCTCAACATTTTTCATTTTAGCTTGCACGTAAGCAGGTCCTTTACCAGGCTTCACGTGATCGGTGCCGATCACTACCTGTAAATTGCCGTCATAAATGAGTGCTTGTCCTCGCCTTAGTTCATTTGCTTTAATAGACATAGTCAATACCTTTGCAATAATGCTTAGTGGGCCGTTGCTTCCGCACGTATTTCTCTGAGTACTGTAACTTTAATCTCTCCGGGGAAAGTCATTTCTTCCTCAATTCGTGCAGCAATTCGTTTTGCCATTGCAAATGCTTCGCCATCACCAATGCTCTTAGCGTCAACAATGACACGGACTTCTCGTCCTGCTTGAATCGCATGCGATTCATCCACGCCATTTTGTTCTTTGGCGATCGATTCAAGTTGTTCAAGTCTTTTAACGTACGCCTCCATTGACTCGCGTCGAGCACCAGGACGAGCGCTGCTGATCGCGTCAGCTGCCATCACAATAGGTGTATATGGAGTGGTAGATGGAACATCACCATGGTGGCCAACAACAGCGTTCAATACAGCTTCTGCTTTTTCACCATACTTCTTGCAATAATCCATACCAATTTGAGGATGCGTACCCTCAACTTCGTGATCCATCGCCTTTCCAATATCGTGTAAGAATCCACATCGGCGAGCGAGTTCACCGTCAAGACCTAGTTCATCGGCGATCACTTGGCAAAGGAAAGCTACTTCAACAGAGTGTCGCAATACGTTTTGACCATAACTTGTACGGAAATGCATTCGACCCATGGCTTCTACGATTTTCGGATGCAAACCACGAATGTTCGTTTCCATCACAGCAGCATTGCCTTCTTTCAAGATTTGTTCATTAATATCTGTACGAACAGTTTCGACAACCTCTTCAATTCGAGAAGGATGGACACGCCCGTCTGCTACAAGTTTTTCTAATGATCGACCAGCAACTGCTCTTCGAATAGGATCAAAACATGAGACTGAAATAATGCCCGGCGTATCATCAACGAGAATATCGGCACCTGTCGCTTGTTCAAGTGCTCGAATGTTTCTTCCTTCACGACCAATAACACGCCCCTTCATGTCATCAGATGGAATGCGTACGGCCCTAACTGTTGTCTCTGCAACATGCTCAGCAGCAAATCTCTGTATAGCTTGCAATGTGATTTCCCGACTCTTTGATCGAGCATTCTCAGTTGCATCTTCCACAATTTTTTGTATCAATTCGTTGGCATCATGCTCAGCATCATGACGGATTTCTTCAAGCAACTGATTTTTAGCTTCCTCTGATGACATGCCAGAGACTTCTTCAAGTCGTGTTTGCAACTCATCAATTCGAGTATCAATTGCAACTTTCGCTTCCTTCAATTCCTCAGTCTGCGTATCTAAAGAAGATCGCATTTCATCAAGTTTAACCTGCCTTTCGGCAACTTGATCAAGTTTTTGATCAAAGCTATCCTCACGTTTTTCAAGCCTTGCTTGATCTTTCTTAATTTCAACCCGAGCCTCAGAAATTTCTTTATCAAGTTCAGAACGACGCTTCGTCGCTTGCCGCTCTGCTTCTAGTTCAATTTTCTGCTTTTCAGAAGCACCTTCTGTTTTCGCTGCAGCAATGGTTTGCTCCGCCTCACGTCTAGCAAGCCGAATCGTGCCCCCAGCAGTTGCTCGCAAAAACAGCCACCCGCCTACTGCACCAAGAATTAAGCCCCCAACTCCAATACCAATTTCAAGAACAATATTCGCAAGCATATCTATCTGTGGCAGGATGCCACCCTCCTGTTGGAGTTAAAACCTGCTGCATTTTTGGCCGATTGTCGTAGGCACACTTCGTATGCATACTTACATTGCTTAAGCATGGATGCCATGAAAATCATCGATTTTCACATCCACGAGACGCTTCTATGTATTTTGCCTGCGTTTGTAATCGCCAATGAGCAAAATGATGTCCAAAAACTTAATCAATCTATCCAGTAACGCTCTTTCCCCCTTCTATCCCTCACAGCACACATTTTGTGCCGCATGGCGTTACCGCCGGCAAGAGCCGGAACAACCGATCTTTTGTGCAGTTATATACAGTTGCATACACTTCACAGCAGGTCGAAAAAACTATGGTGCCGCTAACAAATTGCGGCCACATCTATAATGAGTGGTAGTATTCCATGCTAGCGACCTCTCGTCAAGACCTTACCTTACCTACTCATGAACCAAATTCGACTTCCACTCGTTATTCACGCCGCTCTTAGGCTCACAGCCCTCAACCCCATCGCCATTAGGCTCGTTGGGGCTGCATCTCGTCGCAATCGTGACTTCTTTATTCGAACTGGCTTTGTCACTTTATTGTCTGCCAATCTGCTTCTTGGACTCTTCGGAGTGTTAGCCTCTGGGCGTCTCTCTCTTCGTGATCTTGCTGCTGGAAGTGCGCAAATATTTACATTCTTAGCTGTCGTGGAATTATTGCTCATTTGCCTTCTCACCCCAATTTTTATGGCTGGTGCAATCTCTAAAGAAGCACAACCTCGAACGTGGGACATCATGCTCACCACACCTCTCTCTGCTTTGCAAATTGTTCTTGGCAATTTATTCGGACGATTATTTTTTATTGCAACATTGCTACTAAGCGCGATCCCCTTAATGGCAGTTACACAATTCTTCGGCGGTGTGCGAGGTGAAACTATTTTGTTCACCCAACTTATCGCATTTTGCCTTGCGTTATTGATTGGAACCTTAGCGATCGCAACAAGCGTCACAAGAACCGCTGGCAGAAAAGCAGTCATTACTTTTTTTGTTGTCACAGTTTGCTACCTCGCAATCACATGGGCGATTGATCACTCAATAAGAATCCCTATATCTGCTGGCTCGCAAAATGCGTGGACAACTTTTTTGACACCATTTAATCCACTCCTTGTTCTTGAATCACTTCTATTTCCAACTTCTTACGCAACTGTTTCCACAAGCACACTTGCATGGCCTCTTGGATTAGCATTGACTAACCCTGTTGCTACTTGGTGCTGGTTCACAGCAATTCTAAGTTTCGCAGTTCTTGTATGGTCATCACTCCAAGTAAGAAAGCTAGGCGATCGATCAAAACAACAATTCCTACTTAGACGCAATACAAGCGTGCAAAAGCCAAACCTTGTCAGTGGAAACCCAATCTCTTGGAGGGAGCGAGTTACTCGGCATAGAAACGTAAGTTCATTATTTGGCAGATGGGGATTTGCGGGTATAGGGTTACTTATGATGATTGTGACAACAACTCTATTTGCTACAAAGTACTGGAATGCAGATATCTACCAATCTGTAGTTGGAATAGTCGTTGGTTCAGAAATCATTATTGTTACGCTCGCAGCAATATATGTTTCGGCATCATCAATTACCAAAGAACGCGAAGATGGGTCACTTGACTTACTACTTACAACTGCAATAACACCTCGAACATATCTTGGAGGGAAAGTCCGTGGCATTGTTGTACACTTGTTACCGATGGCAGCAACACCATGCTTCTCCATGTTTGTGATCGCTGTTGTTGCAATTGTGGGCGGTGAATACGCGTATGTTTCTGATGTTCCTGTTGGCATGCAAGCGGGTGACATGCAGATTCCTCTCGTTCTGTGGGGACCTGCGATGTTATTTCCTGCAGTTCTCATCCCATTCCTCATGTTTTGCATTACCCTAGGATTACACTGGTCTCTAAGAAGCAAAGGTTCTATCCGAGCAATTGCAAGCACGCTCATCATGTTGCTAGCGATTTCTTTTGGACTTGGCATTTGCATGACACCTGCGGGAAGCATGGGTGTTGCTAGCGCATTTATCTCATCCCTTTCTCCCATTCCATATCTAGTTGCAATTACCTCTCCAGCAAGTGGCGTCCTGCCTTCCCTCATTCAGGAGGGTTTAACACAAACAAGTATCGCACTTGCAGTGAGTGCGTCTCTTGCTGGTGCGCTTTGGATTTTGGCAAGTTGGGGGTTGTTGAGATCAATCTCTGCGTCATTTGTAATGACTGTAAGAAGGCTAGCAGGGACAAATTAAGAAAATAAGCGTGAACTCAACACACGTGCTTAAAATCCACCTTCTCGCATCACTTTCAGGCTAGTTGGGAAAGGAAACGTTGCAAATACACCAGTCGGCGCTAGTTCCCACATTCGAAGTGATGGATAAACATCACCTCGATAGCCAGCTTCATGCATGGTACGAAGGGTTGATTCAAAACTTGGTTCGTTTCCGTTCTCATCTACAAGTCGGTTAGATTTACCACCAAGAAAACTCACACTTGCCATTGGCATGCGATCCCAGCGTGTTTCTGTCATCTCTGCAACTTTTTCAAAACCTTTGTAAAGATTTCGCAAAGTAAAATTATCTTGGTTTAGAGGTCTCAACAATGCAAAGACTTTTACATCATCCATGTCGTACTTCAAGACGAGCACTTTATCAGGAGAAACTTCTGCGTATCCCTTCGCGTACTTTGTAATGCTTTCAGCGTCCCACTGGCTCGTTGGCAACGCTTCTGCAAGTGCACTAATAATGCCATGGCTGTTGTCTACTGGGTTCACGCCACAAATAAGCGTGCGATACCTTCTTGTCAACATGTCGTTAAGTAAAAACTGACCCCACTGAATTCTAATTCGCTCTCTACAATGTGAAACTTTTCTAGGATCTCCGACCGGCATAATGACTAACCGGTTTGCTTGTCGATCCGCTTCCATGAGCGTATCTCCATCACCATCATAAATTCTAGGTCGAACTTCGTTGTGTGTATTAACTGACATATGTGAACTCCTAATATTAGACCAACAGCGCGGCTGGATTTTCAATCAGATCTTTTAATGTTTTTAGATATCTAGCAGCCATCGCACCGTCAATCACTCGATGGTCAAGGCTTAGTGTTGCTGATAATTCATGCCCAACGACAAGTTCTCCATCGCGCACAACAGGTTTTTCAACTGCTGCACCAACTGCAAGGATTGCACTGTTGGGTGGATTAATAATTGCCGTGAAGTGCTCAACACCAAACATCCCCAAATTTGAGATAGTAAATGTTGTATCGCTCATCTCTTCCACAGACAATCCCTTATCTCTTGCTTTATTCCCCAGACGAGCAGATTCTTGACTAATCGCACGTAAACTCTTTTGGTCAGCATCCCGGATAGAGCCGACGACCAACCCCCCCCCTTTTTCTTCAGGAAGAGCAATGGCAATTCCAACATTTACTGGACCATGATAATAAATACAATCACCGCCAAATGAAGCGTTAAACGCAGGATGTTCTGACATTGCAAGTGCACAGCATCGAACAAGAAAATCGTTGACTGATAGCTTGACACCAGAAGGTGCGAGTTGTTTGTTGAGTGTTTTTCTCATATCGAGAAGCGGGTCCATGTCAAATGACATTGTCACTTGGTAATGAGGAATAGTCTGTTTCGATTCAACAAGACGTTTTGCAATCACTTGTCGCATGTTCGAAAGTGGTTCAGATCTATTTTCTCTCCAATCACCCACTGGGACAATTGGTTGTGATGTTGCAACAACTTCTGGTTCTGAAACAATAGGTTGCAATAGTTCTGCTGGCTTCGTTGTAGCAGCTGCTGCGGATGTTTCTTTTGTTGTATCAACAACCTGCAAGATATCTCGCTTAATGACGCGACCACTTGGACCGCTCCCTTGTATGGTTCGAATGTCAACGCCATATTCATCGGCCAATCGTCTTGCGACTGGGCTGATTGTCATTCCAGTGTGCTCTTCTTGTTGTGAGGGCGATGAAGAGTTTGGTGGACTTGCTTGCGA
Organism: Phycisphaerae bacterium; assembly: GCA_018656645.1. Classification (GTDB taxonomy): domain Bacteria; phylum Planctomycetota; class Phycisphaerae; order Phycisphaerales; family SM1A02. The sequence goes on along the minus strand of JABHZL010000049.1, from coordinate 4,305 downwards.
ATCAGAAGACTCTACTTCTTCACTTAACAAAGCGATCACTTTGCCAACTTCAACTTTCTCGCCTTCTTGCACTAAGATTTCAGAAAAAATTCCGTCGTCGAATGATTGCAATTCCATAGTTGCTTTATCCGTTTCGATGTCTGCAAGCACATCGCCAGACGAAACAACATCACCAACTTGTTTGTGCCAATGCAACAGAGTTCCCTCTTCCATGGTGTCGGAAAGTCTCGGCATTGTGATCTCAATTGGCATGAGAATAGATTCCTTTACGTGTTGTACGTTGCAGAACGAACTGCCTCGCATATTTTACGCGTATTTGGCAAGTATGCTTGCTCAAGATTAGAAGCATATGGCGTTGGAACATCATCGCTATGAACGCGATGTACAAAGTTATCTAAGTCGTCAAAACAATATCTATGAATTTGAGATGCTACTTCTGAACCTATTGAGGCGAATGACCATGATTGATCAACAACTACACATGCATTTGTTTTTTTCACAGACTTTACCATTGTGTCAATATCAAGTGGTCGAATCGTCCGCCCGTCAATAATTTCGCAATCAATGCCTTCTTTGGCGAGTTCTTCTGCTGCTTCAAAGCAGAAATGCAACGGACGACCAAAACTAATGAGCGTGCAATCCGTCCCCTGTCTTCGCACGAATGCTTGCCCAAATGGAACTGTGTAATCCTCTTGCGGAACATGGCCTGTTGTTGAAAGGAGTCGTTCTGATTCCAAAAAGAAAACAGGATTGTCATCTCGAATAGCTGTTTTCAACATTCCTTTGGCATCATACGCGTCGTATGGAATTGCCATTTTAAGCCCAGGTACGTTTGCATACAACGATTCAACACACCAAGAATGTGTTGAACCAAGTTGCCCACCAGCACCGTCATTTCCACGAAACACAATTGGGCAACCGAATTGTCCGCCAGACATGTATAACATTTTTGCTGCGTTATTCAATATTGGATCTGCTGCAACAAGGCTAAACGACCAGCTCATAAATTCTACGATTGGTCGAAGTCCACGCATCGCAGCGCCAATAGCCATGCCTGAGAAACCGCTTTCGCTGATTGGCGTGTCGATGACTCGCCGTGGACCAAATTCATCAAGCATACCCTTGCTTATTTTGTATGCGCCGTTGTACTGCGCAACTTCTTCTCCAAGCAAAAATACTTTTTGGTCGTCACGCATCTCTTCAGACATCGCCTCGCAAAGAGCGTCACGAAATTCAATGATTCTTTCACTCATTCGTCTTCACCTTGCAGCATCTCTGGCTTAGATGTCCCTGTGAACGGGCCCCAATGATCAACGTACACATCCTTATATAACTCATCCATTGGTGTTTCGGGAGAGTTTTTCGCCCAATCAACCGCTTCGCGAACTTGTGTTTTAACTTGGCGAGTCAATTGTTTGATTCCGTCGGTAGTCAAATCGTGCTCATCACAAAGAAACTTTTCTAACCTATCAATGCAATCCGATCCTTCTTCGCGTGCTTCTTCTTCGCGAGTTCTGTATTTTCTTGGGTCGGACATTGAGTGTCCCTTATATCGGTACGTTTGAGCTTCTACAAAAAACGGACGTGATTCTTCACGGCACCAATCGGCAATTGATTTGAACGATTGATACATAGAAACAACGTCTTTACCGTCGACAATTGCGTGGTTAATTCCATGCGCTGCTGATTTCGTGTGTAGTTCACTCGCCATGGTCGTGCCACGTTCAATTGCTGTACCCATCGAATATCGATTGTTCTCTAAAATAAAAATAACTGGAAGATTAAATAAACCAGCAAGATTCATCGCTTCATAGAAAGCACCTTGGTTGATCGCACCGTCGCCGAGGTAACAAAGTGTGACATGTTGCGATTTTCCATCATGTAAAACTTCGTCTTCGTACTTCGTGGCAAATGCTAAACCTGCTCCAAGGGGTGTTTGCGCACCGACAATTCCGTGTCCACCATAGAGGTGGTGCGGGGCGTCAAACATATGCATTGATCCGCCCTTGCCCTTGGCACATCCTCCTATTCGACCAAACATCTCAGCCATGCAATATTTAGGGTCCATGCCACGAGCAAGTGCATGGCCATGGCAACGGTAGGCTAAAACGATTGGGTCGTCGGGATTAACAGCAGCAATCGAGCCAACGGCTACCGCTTCTTGACCAATATAGACATGGCAAAATCCGCCGATCAAGCGATTTTGGTACGCCTGCATTGTGCGAACTTCAAATTCTCGAATAAGGAGCATTTGCCGAAGCCATCCAAGAAGAATTGGGGATTCTGGCAAGGGTGCTTTTCCCAATTGCACATGAGGCAATTCCGTGCTTGCCATGTTCTGTTCTGTTTCTATTTTATCCATAGATTATTGGGAGATTTGCTCCAACTAAGCATTATATCAGCGTTGAGGACGTAGAAACACCACAAATTGAACTCCCAATATGCTTTCTTTGTTGTGATCGAACGCGGATGACAGGACTCGAACCTGTAACCTTCGGTTTCGTAGACCGATGCTCTATCCAGTTGAGCTACACCCGCTTGAGTGCCCCTTTCGAGGATGCGAAGGGTACCACAAGCACCCATCCATCGCTATACCCATTCTCTTTCTATAAATTTAGACCGAGTACAACGTCGGCTGACTGCGGGCTAAGGGTGCAAATACCGAACCTTTGGACCACCTAACGTTCCATAGGCAAAACTAGGTACGCTTTTTGGTGCCCTAAAGCATGCCTAGTACAACGACGGGTTTAGCAAAACTCTACCTCGGATCAGCAAAGGGTTGACAGATGGTCGTATTTTGGGATAATGCAACGTTCCCCTTCTGTTTGGGGAAATAATCTGTATTTTGGAGTTCAACCGTGCCTCAATCAATCTCTGCTAAGAAAACTGTCCGACAAAACGCGAAACGCCGTGCTATGAACCACTGGCGGAAGCGACGTATTAAAGATCAGTCCAAAGCTTTCTTGGATGCGATTGCTGCTAAAGATGTTGCAACAGCAGAAACTGAATACCGTAAAGTGTGTGGAATGCTAGATAAAATTTCTTGCACGAGTACGATCCACAAAAACACTGCCGCTCGAAGAAAAAGCCGTTTCTCCAAACGTCTTCTTCAGCTTAAGCAGGCGTAACGCCTCCCCTCATAAAAATCTAAAAAGTTCGGGTATCGCTATCATTGCGCACTATGGCACAACAGCTTCAGCTTTCCAAACAAGGTTCACCCTCACGTCAACGATATACCGCCCTTTCGCAACGGCCTTCCTACATCCTTGCGTTCCTGCTGCCAATGATCGTCTATTACGAAATTGCGTTATACACTGCAGACAAAAATATTCAAATCAAAGCACACGATGCTCTTGTCCGTTTCTTTGAACGATTTGACATGCCTCCAACACAAGGGCTTTTTCTCGGCGGCGTTGCAATTGTCACAATTTTGGCAATCAAACACATCATGTCCAATGATAGGTGGTCCATCGAACCACGAGTCATCCTTGGCATGGTGTTCGAATCAATAATCCTCACCCTACCACTCATAGCCATTGGCTCAGTACTTGCAGGAGTCTTGGCCGCAATGAACCCTTCCGTGCTAACAACACTTGGACTTTCAGAACGAATTGCCGTCAGCCTCGGCGCTGGTCTGTATGAGGAATTCATCTTCCGATGGCTTCTCATTACAGGTGTTCACACGCTTGTTTGTAATGTTTTGAAACAAAGCAATCTTGCAGGAATAACGAGCGGGATCATCATCTCCTCAATCACATTTGCGATGTATCACGATTTTCCAGATTTTGACACTCTGGGCGTCGTTGCCTTACTTTTTTACGGAATCGCAGGTGTATACCTTGGCCTCATTTACGTAAATCGAGGTTTTGGAATCGCCGCGGGTACTCATGCTGCATACGACATTGTTGCAACCACTTTACTTGCCTCAATTGCTGCATAAAACGCTACACTTATCATTTGCGACTTACAAAAAAGGAAGTTCTACCCATGAAACGTACTACATCAATTGCACTACTCACAATTTCAGCAACATTACTTGGTTGTGAATCCACCCAAAAAGCCGAATCTATTCCAGCTACTCCTCTTGTTCCTGCAGAACCTTCTGCTGAAGAAGCAACAGTTGCCCAAGCGCCTCCGACTCCACTTGCGATCGGTGACGACGCTCCTGCAATCTCGATCGACCATTGGGTTAAGGGCGACGCAATCGAAGGGTTTGAAGATGGACAAGTCTACGTTATGGAGTTCTGGGCAACTTGGTGTGGACCTTGTATTTCCTCAATGCCACATCTCAGTGGTTTACAGGAT
>JABHZL010000088.1 GCA_018656645.1 Phycisphaerae bacterium | reverse complement strand
GAAGAAGCCGCACGTGTTGCAGCTGCTCAAGAAGAAGCTTCGCGCCTTCGTGCAGAACGCAAACGCCAGCGCAGTCGCCTTGTTCGTCGTCTTAACAGTGAACGCACAAAGATCCGCCGTGCAACATCAGACTATCGCAAGAATGCAAAGCAATTCCGATCTGCACGAAACTCGTTCAAAAACAAACGTCGTTCATTTATAGGTTCACGTAATGCGTACCGCGCTGCTCTTAAGCAATGGCGAACAAGTGGTCGCAAGCAAGCACGTGGTTCTAAAGCACGCAGCACCGCATGGAAAAAATTTGCTACAGTTCGTACTCAATACCGTTCATCAGTATCATCATGGCGAACAAACGTAAAATCATGGCGTGCATCTGCAAAGAATTTCCGTAACCAACGCGGCTCATACCGTACTTCACGGAAAGCTTGGCGAAGCACAGTCAAAACATGGCGAACAGCGAATGCGACTTGGCGACAAATGGCACGAGCAGCATCAACACTCGCGGCAGTTGGCCAGTAAGTAAAGGAATATCCAAGGTAGATGTGCAGGGTCGATCCTAGATCGATCCTGCATGTCATTTGGTAAGGGTTTTGAGTCGCCTCGTTGCAATGGCTTCAGTTTCTGCAGGCGTGCACTCAACACCAATTGGACCTGTGTATCCAAGATTTTTTAGTGCTTCAAATACACGATTGTATTGAATTTCACCTGTGCTTGGTTCATGACGGCCAGGGTGGTCGGCAATTTGCACATATCCAACTTGGTCGAATCCCTCTTGGAGATGTCCACAAAGATCGCCTTCGCTTATTTGCATGTGATATAAATCCCAATTAATTTTAACCATAGGCGAATCAACTTCGCGGCAAATACGAACCGCATCTTCGCTTCCATACAAACAATGTCCCGGATGATCAACGCGTATGTTCATAGGTTCAATGATGAGCATGATGTTTTCTTGTTCAGCGATTGGTGCTGCGAGTTTCAATGCAGTAATAATGTTCTCGTGCATTTCTTCTTGTGTCATGCCCTTTTGATCATTTCCACCAACAACTGTCATGCGTTTGCAATTTAATTTGTGCGCAGTTTTGCAACTAGCTTTGATTTCTTCGACAAACGCAGCATGATTTTTTGGATTGTTCATTCCGGGAGTAAACCCCCACGCTGTGAACTGTGCAACTTCAACGCCGCGTTCTTTGCAGACTTTTGCAATTGCGTCGATATCCTTACCTCGCCAAGGCCAGAATTCGATCACATCAAATCCAGCATCAGCTGCAGCGTGTATCCGTTCGATGAAGGGTAGATTTCTCCACCACATCTCAACATTTGCGGCATAGCGCATAGGAAACAATTGATCTGCTTGTACAAAATTTGCAGTTGTTGCGCTTATCGCTGTGGCAGCAATAAATGATCTTCTAGTAATTTGCATCATCTCATGTTACAAAGGTTACGCAGAGATTGTTAGCCCAACAGCTGTCACTTTCCCTTGTTCGTCAGGTGGTCGTGTCATCCAAGAACGAAGGCCGTTTTTCTTTAGTGCAATCCACCACACCCAAAAGGCAGTTGTGATGTAAGGGAGAACTTCTATAAACGTAGCAGGAATAGTGTTAGATAAATCGATAAGCATCCCGTTCCCATCAAATTGACTAAAGCCAAGGAGCCATGGTATTCGGTACCAGTAATAACAAGAGATCGCTGCAGCAGCGAAAAACTTATCTATATTTTTTCTTTTCTGCATTGGGACTGAACTAATAAGCAGTGCGTATAGCGCGAGCGTAACTGCTCCTCCAACGATTGGAATCATGTATGTTGGAACGATATTAGCAAGCCCTTCAGAGAGTGTTGCGTAATCCTGTACTTGGAACCATCCCCAGACGTAACCGGGAAAACAACCGATTAAGCCAAAGGCTGCTGCGCTTCGCGGCCAGGTTTTACCACCAAGATGTGGGCTTGGCGCTGCGGTAGAGTCTGGGCATCCCGTTACACATTTACTGCATTCTTCACAGTGTGCGTTACCAACGGTAGCAGCAGGTTTTTGTCCGTAGAGTTTTTCGACTTGGTGCACAGGACACAGGCTCGCGCACCATCCACTTTTGCCATCAAAAATAAAAGTGAAACCCATTGCAATCAATGTTGCAACAATGAGAAAAATTGCTGTCGCTGGCCCATTAAGATCAAAGTACGTATGCCTGAGTGGAATGATGAGAAGAAGCAGAATGACGCTCGTAAGAATGAGCCATCCTTGCGATTCGAGGGAGAGTTTTCTTTTTTTTGTAATACCTCGATGCCGAGCAAATTGAGACATTGTTGCGGCGGGGCAGATGTTTCTCCATACGCCCGGAAGCAGTG
>JABHZL010000136.1 GCA_018656645.1 Phycisphaerae bacterium | reverse complement strand
GTGAAAATCAATATGGCCCCAATCCTATAGAGAGTTGATTACCCCTTCTACCTAATTTACTACATACATTATCTAAATCAAGATAGCATAAGAGCATACACATAAGAATCGCCCTCACGCTCCCTGTTTCAAAACTCACACCACAAAATAACACCACGTTATAAAGAGTTTTCTGACATCTATAAATGTAGATTTATTTACAGATATCCCAGATGCCCATATTAATATCTGCGTTTGCCTTGCTCTTATTGGCATATGGCATGCATCTTCACAAAAAATACATATATCCTGTTGTTACTAAGATATTACTCTTGAAAAGAGTGCAATTTTGTGCATATTAATAGATATGCTCTTCGTAACTATATTCATCATTTCAACGCTTACGTTCGCGGGGCAAACAGGTCCTTGGGATAATGATTTGGAGGCATCTCTCTTTATTGACTCTCCAACAGATATGGATGGAAATGGAGCAACCGACGTTTCCGACCTCCTTGAACTTATTAAGCAATGGGGCTCATGCACTAACTGCACTGGCGACTTTGACAACAACGACTTTGTAAATGTTTCTGATTTGTTGCAACTCATTGATGCATGGGGAGAGAATGAAATTCAAACTCTGCCATCGATTACCGTTTCAAATGCTGGAGTACCTTGTATTACTCGTGGTCCAAGCGGCGAACTTGTTCAAATGTTTCAGTGGTTTCCAAACGGTGACGTTTCTGTTCAGTTCATAGCAAGAAGAACTTCTTTGGATGAAGGAGCCACATGGGGCGAAATTCAGTCCATCCAATGGACGAACGATAATTTTCCACATTCAACACCTGCTGATCCAAGTTTAGTCTTGCTAGATAATGGAACTTGGCGACTCTATTTCACAAGTCATCTTATTGATGTAGATGATTATCCTGCAACATTTTCTGCCACCTCTACAGACGGGCTTTTATTTGAGTGGGAGGCTGAGAAGAGAATGGATCTGGTTACATCGGGTTTGCTAGACCCATCTATCATTTTCTTTAATGGAGAATACCATTTCTTTGCGCCTAGGCCTGGAATTAGCCATGGTTCCATTTACGCAACTTCTACAGATGGCATTACATTCACACAACAATCAGATGTTGTTGTAAATGGGCATACAGATACAAAATTCCTTGGCAACCCATCAATAATTGATGACCAGTTGCACTTCTTTGGAACACTTGAGCCAACTGAGGGAAATTGGGGCGGAGTCTTTATCGCAACAAGTGATAACGCTGTTGACTGGACAGTTACATGGACGAACTATGGCGAGATTGCTGACCCTGCTGGAATCCAAATTTCAGATGGCATTTTGATGTTTGTTACAGCTCTGTACTCCTCAGAGCCGTAGTCAATAAAATCTTTTGTGGAATAAAAGGTAGAATACGAGATTCATGCCTAAGCATCATTCCAGCAAATTTAGATTCCGATCCTTTCAAAAACAACTAAAAAATTCTGTCAAGAGCGGTGATTATACAACTATTAGCTCTGAACGAACCGTGGCGGAACGCTCACGCACATTTACCGAATTAGTAAAACATTTCTTTTCAATGATTGGTAAAAGAAGGCGTGATATTATTAGTGCACTAGGGTTTCTTACAATTGGCGCAATTGTTGGACTAATACCGCCTGCCGCTACAAAAGTGGTCTTTGACAATATTCTTGGTGACCAACTATTACCCGCATTTATATTGGATCGTTTTCCCTCACTAGAGAACAAAATGATATTGCTTTCTGTCATTGCGATTGGAACAGTCTTTCTTGCATTAATTTCTCTTATCTTTAGCATCCGAGGACGTTGGATTGCTACTAGAACCACTAAAAGAATTCAGGTCGATTTACGTCGCAAAGCATTTATGCACGCATCCTCTTTACCACTTCACCGCGTACATCAACTTCGTTCGGGAGGCGCAGCTTCACTTGTACGCGAAGACGCAGGCGCAATCGGCGAACTAGTGTTTGGTCTTTGCTACAACCCATGGCGAGCGATTATCCAACTTCTTGGCATACTGATAATTTTATTGTTCGTTGATTGGAGATTGCTTCTTTTTTCAATTGTGCTCTTTCCGATTGTTTTTTTCACGCATCGCACTTGGATAAGCCGCATTCGACCGCTCTGGCGTTCGATTCGCGGGACACGTCAATTCTGCGACGCAATGGTGACAGAATCATTTGGCGGGGCAAGAGTCGTACGTAGTTTTTCCAGACAACGGTCCGAATCATCTAATTGGATCCGTTCAAATCATCTATTAGTACGCAAAGAATTACTTGCTTGGTGGCTATCAAGAGGAATCGACATCGCATGGTCGGTGCTAATCCCCATTGCAACTGCAGCACTTCTTTGGTTTGGTGGATGGCAGGTTTTACACGATCGTGAACTTATAGCAACTGGAGAAATTACTGCATCACAAGCAATTACTGCTGGCGATTTAGTGATGTTCTTGACATATCTTGCGATGTTAATGGGACCACTAGCCACGCTTGCTGAAAGCGCAACACAATTGCAAAATTCACTTGCAGCCATTGACCGAGTTCTTGATTTGTTCAACGAAAAAACTGAGCAAGAAGAACATCTTGGTGGACAAATTGTCACAAGAGAAGCGACCCGCGGAACAGTTTCTTTTCAGAGCGTTTGCTTTAAGTATCCCGGAACTGATGCTAACGTTCTTGAAGACATTTCATTTGAAGCCAAAGAAGGCAAAACAATTGCACTTGTTGGACCAAGCGGTTCTGGTAAAACCACTCTGTGTAATTTGGTGGCCGCATTTTACAACTGCACAAGTGGAACGATTCAACTCGATGGAACGACCCTGCAAGAAATCGACCTTAATTCCTACAGAACACTACTTGGAATAGTTGAACAAGATATCTTTTTGTTTGAAGGCACCATCGCAAGTAATATTGCCTATGGGAAACGTGGCGCAACGCCAGAAGAAATCAAACTCGCAGCAACGCAAGCAGCAGCCGACGATTTTATAAGTGATTTCCGCGACGGTTACGAAACTGAGATTGGCGAGCGAGGAGTCAAGCTCAGCGGCGGGCAACGTCAACGCATTGCTATTGCTAGGGCGCTACTAGCAGACCCCAGAATTCTTATTCTTGACGAAGCAACTAGTAATCTAGACACGGAATCAGAGCGACTCATCCAACACAGTTTGTCGACACTATTAAAAAATCGAACAAGTTTTGTTATTGCCCACAGGCTTAGTACTATTCGCGACGCAGATCAAATACTTGTCCTTGACAAAGGTCGCATTGTCGAATCTGGCACCCACGACGAACTCATGGCTCGCAGCGAACACTATCACGATATGGTTGTGTTGCAAACACACCCAAATTAATTATTGTTGGTATTGCGCAGATCCAAAACCAAGAATTGGCCAGAAGATAAACGGCAGGAATACCAATCCAAGTGTTGTTCCGATACTACGCCCAAATTGTTTTGATATCTCATGAAATATGATGATGAAAAAAACAAAGTTTACGACTGGAATTAAGCAGAGAAGTCCCCACCACGGCTCCTTTTTTGCCATGATTGCCCAAATGAAAAATTGCACTATTGGGATACAAGCCAAAAGACCAAATTGCCCTGCCTTGCTCGCTGATTTCCACATGCCCACCCAAGCGATTATTTGGATCAGAAAACCTATGAAAATAAAAATTAAAAGTATACCTACAGCTACTCCTGCAGCAGCAGCCGATGTGTCAATTGTGATACTTGGATCAATATTATTCATGACTTGGTCTCCATTTGTACTTAGCCTATCACAGATAATAACAAAAGTGCATTGAACGCGCGAAATTGCTAGAATACAGTGCTCTGCCCATATGGAGTCCAACTATGATTATTGGTGTACCAAAAGAAATCCAGCCTGACGAAAAACGAGTTTCCCTCGTTCCAAGAGGTGTTGAAGCCCTAAAAAAAATGGGTTTCGAAATCCTCGTCGAATCTAAAGCTGGCATTCACGCAGATTATGGCAATCCAAAATACGAAGAAGTTGGTGCTGAGATAGTGACCGACACATCTGAATTATGGAGCAGAAGCGATATCATTGTCAAAGTTCGTGAACCCCTGCCCCACGAAGCCGATCTACTAAAAAGTAGCTGCACGATGATCTCTTTCTTCTGGCCAGACAAAAACGGTGAATTACTCGAACAACTGAGTGCGAAAAAAGCAACTGTGCTTGCTATGGATTGCATTCCTCGAATTACCCGAGCTCAAAAAATGGACGCACTAAGTTCGATGGCAAACGTTGCAGGCTATCGAGCGGTTGTAGAAGCTGCCCACGCATTTCCGCATTTCTTTACGGGACAAGTTACTGCCGCGGGGAAAATAGAACCCGCAAAAGTTCTCATCATAGGTGGTGGTGTCGCAGGCCTCGCTGCAGTTGGTGCTGCCAAGGGACTCGGCGCAGTTGTCCGCGCTTTTGATACTCGTAAAGCTGTAAAAGAACAAGTTGAAAGTCTTGGCGGAGAATTCCTAGAACTAGACTTCCCCACTGAAGATGGAGAAGGTGGCGGCGGCTATGCCAAAACCATGTCTGATGAGTTCGTTAAAGCAGAGTTGAAACTTTTTGCAGAACAGGCAATTGACGTAGATATCATTATTACAACTGCTCTCATTCCCGGTCGCGAAGCTCCAACTTTGATCACAAGTGGCATGGTTGAATCCATGCGAGAAGGATCGGTCATTATTGACCTTGCTGCAGAGCGAGGAGGGAACTGTTCCTTAACAGAAGTCAATAATAAAATCGTCCACCATGGTGTTACCATTATTGGATACACCGATCTGCCTAGTCGCATGGCTGCTCTTTCGAGCCGTCTTTACAGCACCGCGATTGTTCATCTGATTGATGAGATGGGCGGTGTAGAAAACTATAACATTGACATGGAAGACGATGTGATACGTGGCGCTCTTGTTCTAAATCACGGCAACATCACTTGGCCACCACCGAAGCCCCGAAATCCGGGACCAGCGTATTCTGTTGATACTGGGCCACGACCAGATGATGAAGAAAAAAAAGCCAAAGCACCTGAAGAACCAACTACTACTACAAAACCGTTGGGAAAAACTCTCCTCAAATCGATTTGCATGATCATTGCAGCACTTGCCATTATTTACATTGGCACAAACATGCCAAAATCATTCCTCAGCCACTTCACTGTATTTGTGTTGGCGTGCTTTGTTGGCTGGCAAGTAATTTGGAACGTAAAACCTGCATTACATACACCACTGATGAGTGTTACGAATGCTATTTCTGGCATCATCATTATTGGTGGCATCCTCCAAATTACACAACCAGAAATTAACGCGACAGTTGTACTTGGTGCAGCTGCTGTGTTACTAGCAGCAATCAATGTTACTGGTGGGTTTCTTGTCACAAGCCGCATGCTCGCGATGTTCAGAAGGTAAATAATGTCACATAGCCTCGTTACTATCTTTTATATCGTCGCCGCAGTGCTCTTTATTCTGAGTCTTGGTGGACTATCTAATCAAGAAACTGCAAGACGCGGGAACATGTTTGGCATAATTGGCATGTTACTAGCACTCATTGCTGTAACAGCAAGCGACGCTGTTACAAGTTATGGGGTCCTTGCAGTTGCACTATTTCCTGCAATACTTATCGGTGCCACGCTTGCCAGAAGAGTCAAGATGACAGAAATGCCAGAACTTGTTGCAATTTTGCACAGTTTTGTTGGGGCAGCAGCCGTGCTCGTGGGGCTCGCACTGAAACTCAATCCAAAATCTCACGTAGGACTTACGCCAATAGAAGTCACCATACATGAAATTGAGGTGTTCGTCGGCGTTTGTATTGGTTCAATTACATTTACAGGATCGGTCATTGCATTTGGGAAACTTCGCGGTTTGATTTCTGGCGCTCCAATGCTCTTACCTGCGAGGCACGTTCTCAATTTAATCATTGTTGGGGCAACAATTTGGCTTGGCATTCTTTTTGTTGGGCACAGCGATCATGCGATGACGATGCTTCTTATCGCTTTGTTTCTCACTGGCATTCTAGGAATTCATCTCGTCATGGCAATTGGTGGCGCTGACATGCCCGTAGTTGTTTCAATGCTCAACAGTTACTCAGGATGGGCGGCTGCCGCAGCTGGGTTCATGCTAGGTAACGATTTGTTAATTATTGTCGGCGCTCTTGTTGGATCAAGCGGTGCAATTCTCAGCCTCATCATGTGCAGAGGCATGAACCGCTCACTTCCAAGTGTTATTCTTGGTGGGTTCGGCACAGGTGATGGCGGCGGCGGAACTGTAATAACTCCTGAAGGCGAAGTAACATCAATTGAAGTTGCACAAACGGCAGCGTTACTCAAGAATGCAAAAAGCGTCATCATTGTTCCCGGCTACGGGATGGCTGTTGCTCAAGCACAACACACCATTGCAAAAATTACAAAGAAACTTCGCGAAAACAATACGCAAGTCATCTTCGCTATTCATCCAGTTGCTGGGCGACTTCCAGGGCACATGAACGTATTACTTGCTGAAGCAAATATCCCCTACGACATTGTCATGGAACTTGATGAAATGAATCACACTTTCCCCGCAACTGATGTGGTGATGGTGATCGGAGCAAATGACATTGTGAATCCAAGTGCACTTGATGATCCAAGCAGTCCGATTGCAGGCATGCCAGTCCTTGAAGTTTGGAAAGCAAAGGACGTAGTCGTAATGAAGAGAAGCATGGGCACTGGGTACGCAGGAGTTGGGAATCCACTTTTCTTTAATGAGAATACATCAATGCTCTTTGGCGATGCTGGCGAGAATGTAGATGCAATTTTGGCACAATTTTAGCAACTTACGCTCCCTATTGCACGTATCCTATTGATAATGACACGCTTCATTTTCATACTATGTGCTATTGCCTCTGCTGCATTTGGGGATACTAAACCTCTCAGGTTAGATTTTGGTGTCTACCAATCTGATCGTGCAACTGTGATGTATCGAAAATTTACGCCAATTCTTGAAGCAATCCAATATCCAATCGAACAACTTATACAGCAGCCAGTTGATATCCACTTAACTATCTTTGAAGATTACGAATCAGGCATTAAAGCGCTTGCAAAAGGCGAAGTAGACTTTGTGCGATTTGGCCCCGCGTCTTATATTCTTGCCGAACAACAAAACCCAAAAATACAACTTCTCGCAATGGAGCAACGCAAAGGGTTAACTCGCTTTAATGGGTTTATCATTGCAAGAGCTGACGCAGGGATCAAAGAACTGAAAGATGTCAAAGGAAAATCTTTTGCCTTTGGCGATGTCAATTCAACAATCGGAAGATTCCTTTCCCAAGCAGAATTACTCGATGCTAGTATTAATGCTGAGGACCTAACGCACTATGCCTATCTCGGCCGGCATGATCTTGTTGCAAATGCTGTGATCTCTGGATCTCATGATGCAGGCGCTCTTAAGGAATCAACGTACAGTAAACTCTGTGATCCCAAGAAAATAAAGGTCATTCATACTTTTGAGAATGTAACAAAACCTTGGGTAGCGAGAGAGGGTCTGGAGCAACCCATTCAAGAAGCAATCACAAAAGCGTTAAGATCTCTCCATAAACCAGAAGTATTAGGCGAACTTGGTTGCTCTGGTTTTGTGGACGCAACACCAGAAGATTATGACACCATTAGAGAAGGAATGAAGAAATCAGAAACTTTCATTCCTAAAAAAGAAACTCCTACGCAAGAATAACTTTGCTACCAACTGTGACTGTGCACACGCCAAATGTAAGCGGAGTTTGAATAACATTTGAAAAACCTCCTTCTTCAGCAAGTTTTGCCAATGCATCTGCTTCAAGAAAAGTATCCACACTTTTCGGAAGATAATGATATGCCCCGCTATTGTCACCAGCAATAAAGGATGCTGTCTTTGGCATAATATGTTTCGTGTAGAGATTATTCATATACCGCACGAGTGCATTTTTCGGTGTAGAGAATTCTAAAATAACGAGCCTTCCATTCGGACGAAGAACCCGATAAAACTCTTTTATTGCAATTGCAGGTTCTTGCACATTCCTTATACCAAAAGCAATCGAAATAACATCAGCACATTCATTTGGCAAATCAAGGGACATTGCATCGCCATGAAGAAATTCAATAGCAAGGTTTTCCTGTTTTGCCTTTTGTTTGGCAAGGTCAATCATCCCTTGTGTAAAATCAATACCGATGACTGAGTTTGCGTTTGCCTTTGCAAAAGCAATTGACAGGTCTCCCGTACCGCAAGCAACATCCACTACGTGCTCTTGTGGCTGAATGGCTGAAAGAGCAACAGCCCGTCTTCTCCATTGTTGGTCAAGGCAAAAAGAGTGAATCCGATTATTTAAGTCATACCTATGAGAAATGGAATCGAACATTGCTTCTACACGCTGGGCTTTATCCGATGCGACATGGGGATTTGAGGATAGATCTTCAGCACTCCAAACAGGCTGTTTTTCAGGCGAACTGCACTCTTTTTTGGTCTCGGTAGACATCTTGCCGATGATACCTTCTTAGATACATAAATGGTACAATTTGACAGTAGAGAGATATAATGATCGTTGATTGTCATACAAGAATATGGTCTGACGCAAGACAACTCGGCCAAGAAGCCGCGGCTGTCTTGCGTAAAGGCACGCCCGAAACGTGGGCTTTAGAGAGCGGCGATGCCGCTGCGCATGGTCGCGAGATGTCGTGTGTTGACATTGCCTTGGTCCTCGGCTTGCGAGCTGATCTTGTCGGAGCCAATGTTCCAAATGAATTAATTGCAGAGTTCGTCGGACGAGATCCCCAACGCCGCGTTGGAATTGCTGGGATTGACCCGATTGCCCAAACGGTAGACCAAGATGTCCAAACTGCATTGCAACTTGGCATGTCTGGCATTACTGTTTCGCCCGCACTTGCTGGCGTACACCCAACACATTCTGCAGCGATGAAAATTTACGAATTTTGTTGCGAACATTCTCTTCCGATCATTGTCACGATGCCACACCCTATTCCATCCTCAGCAATTCTAGAATTTGCAAGGCCAGTACACTGGGATGAAGTTTCACGGACTTTTCCAAAATTACGTATTTTATTTACACAGATGGGATATCCATGGATCGACGAATTACTTGTACTTGCTGGCAAACACGAACATGTGTTTGCTGAAGTTTCAGGCGTCGCAACAAGACCATGGCAGTTATTCAACGCACTTTCCACTGCCTCGAGTTTAGGTGTAATGGATCGGCTTCTTTTTGGAAGCGGGTTCCCTCTCTCAACACCACAACAAGCAATCGAATCGTTATACAGTGTCAACGTTTCTGTGAAAGGCACACCACTTCCATCTATCTCCCGTTCACTCGTTAAGGAAATCGTAGAGAGAGATGCACTGCACTGTTTAGGGATTCCTTCAATTCTTACTGGCAATAACACTTCTCGAGTGAATAATGACACTACTACGTATAACCCTGCAAATAATGCGTCGAATTAGTTTTCTTTTCTTACTTACTTTCTTTCTAACAGGGTGTTCAAGCGAACATTTTCTAGGCAGTTCTCAAGTTCTAGAGGTGCACTCATTAGGACCTGAGCAATTGCTTCTGCCTTGCGATTATAAAACCATCGCAAGCATGCCAAGTTCTGGAACAGAAGGCGAGTTGTGGGCTACTGATATTCCACTCGAAGCATTGGAAAACGGCAACTTCGATAGTGGGCAGATTCTTCGCATGCAAGTTCTTTGGATACCTGCTTCTGGAAAGACGCCACTCGCTTCAACTTCTACAAATATTACGATTATGCAAATAATTATTTCTGGAGATGCAACTGGCGTGTATGTTGGTGCAGGTTATGGATGGCCTTCTGGTTCTCCTGAAAAAGGCCTGACCATTCACATGGAAGATGCAACTATAGAGTTACAAAGTTCAACTGATAATTTTTCTGATTTGTTAACTCCAGCGACCATGGTCGGTTCTATCCACGCTCCAGCAAATACAACACTCGCAAGAAAACTTGCGGCGTACGCGGAGCGGTATAGTAAAAATTAAGTGTTTTTAAAACTTACTCTTCAGAGTCAGTTTTCTTAGCCGTTTTCTTTTTTGTTGTTTTCTTTTTGGTTGTTTTCTTTGCTTTTGCAGAGATTTCACCAACCTTGATTCGAAGGTAACGTTGACGATGGCCGGTTTTCCTACGGTACCCTTTACGTCGCTTAAACTTGATAATATCAAGCTTATCACCTTTGAACTCTTCAAGAACTTCAGCTGCCACAGATGCACCTTCTACGTAAGGCGTTCCAAGTGTTGGTTCACCGTCGCCACCTATCATGAGGACCTTGTCAAATGTCAGCGTGTCTCCATCGCTGCATTCACGTAGATCCACCTCAAGAATAGCTCCTGAGGTGAGTTTAATTTGCGTTCCACTATCTTCAATTATTGCGTACATCTGAGGGCTCCTGTCCTTTGGGGAACTCGGCATCATAGCAAAAACCTAGGTTTTAGCCAACCCCTGAAGGCGTTCAACCGCGTTATTTAGGGTGTCGAGCCCCTTACAGAAAGCAAATCGGACAAGCCCCCTCCCTTCTGTGCTATTTGCATAGAAAGATGATGGCGGAATGCCTGCAACTCGGCAGGTTTTAACAAGGTGGAGGCAAAACGAAATGTCATCCTCAAAATCAAAAGGAGTGTGATCAGCAAGGACGAAATAGGTCCCTTCTGGAGTATGAACATTGAACCCAACTGATCGGAGCCCTTCTACGAGGAGATCTCTGCGTTCTCTGTAGGCAGTTGTGTACTCTGAAAAGTAAGATTCTGGGGCGCGCAGCGCTTCTGCGGCAGCGACTTGCAAAGGAGTAGCAGCGCAAAAAGTGAGGAATTGGTGGGCATTTCGAATTGGATTTGTAAGATGCTTTGGTGCAACAGCCCAACCGATTTTCCAGCCAGTAACTGAAAAAACTTTCCCCAGAGAACGGAGCGTGATTGTTCTGTTTTTCATTTGGGGAAGAGTTGCAATCGGAATGTGCGATCCGGTGAGCACAAGTTTGTCGTAGACCTCATCACTTAGGACTATTGCATCGTGCTTGGTTGCAAGAGATGCAATAAGGGTAAGTTCTTCTTTGTTGAAAACTCGGCCAGTTGGATTGTGCGGCGAGTTTACAATAATCATTTTGGTTCTGTCTGTAAACGCTTTCCTCAACTCATCCTCGTTGAGTTTGAATGTAGGTGTGTGCAATGTGACGATTTTGACCACTGCTCCGGCCATAGAAAGACAGGCAAGGTATGAATCGTAAAATGGTTCAATGACAATCACTTCGTCACCAGGATTAACTAACCCAAGAATAGCTGCAGCAATCGTCTCTGTTGATCCGCAGGTGACAGAGACCTCTTCAAACGGATCTACTGAAATTTCAAACGTGTCTGCAATTGCTTGTACGAGCTTTGGGTGTCCTGCTGATCGAGAATATTGATTCTCTCCATCTCGAATAGCTTTAATAGCTGCTTCCTTAATAAACTCAGGTGCTTCAAAATCAGGAAAACCTTGACCTAAATTAATCGCATCGTGCTCCACTGCTAATCGTGACCATGTCGCAAATACAGTTTCACCAAATGGTTCCAATCGCTTTGAAATCGCAATATCAACATTGCCCATGTTCATTTTCGTCATATACATAGCATAGACGCCTTCCCCGCGTCTGGGGCTGGGTCTGCCCCCGCGTCTGTCCCCATATCTGGAACATATTTTGATGATTTTGATGTATATAAAAAGTGCTGATCTAACAAACTTTCCAATAGCAAGTTGTTGAAAAATTCAGACGTTTGTTCCCCAAGGTCTTATCGCAAAAATATTATTTGGGGGACTCAAGAAGAACTATATCAGGCAGCAATGAGCTGACCTATAGACATTTCTTCAAGCGTGTCCTCCCGTAGGGACTCCACTTGCAGAAGTGCCTCACATACCTTGCAAGGATTCAGGTCGCTACAACCACACTTAATCGCACAAGCACTAGGCATTGCTGCTTCCATTTCAAAATAATTGCAAATAGAGAGTATAGAAATATCCTCAGCAGGCATCGATAAAACAAATCCACCACCGGGCCCTGGGATGCTATTGATAAACTTACCAGCACGAAGGGATGAGAGAACCTTAGACACTGATGGAGCACTGAGACCTGATGCTTCAGCGATATCAATGGCTGACATTCGACCCTCACTCTTTGCGAGAACAACCAAAGCAGCGATGCCTAATTGGGCATTTCTTCCAACCATGTGAATATATTAACAAAGTATTAAGACTCTCGATATCCTTTTTAAGAAGAAAATAAGCATTTTTGGCTCTTCAGTAGGTTTTTACCCGAATAACACACCATGAAACTCCTTGTATTTCTGCTTTTTCCTATTCTTGTCATTGGGGCGGTCCTCTTTTTATCTTTTGATCACCAAGAGCAAGTCAAAGTTGATCAACATGGACTCACGGATAAGCAAAACGAACAGATCAACGCACTTGGCAAACTCGAACCAAATCAAGCGACTATTCTCGAATTTTCTCAAAATGAAGCGCTCATGGAAGCCGCAAAAAATTTGTTCATTTCACAATGCGCTAGTTGTCATGGAAGCAAGGGCACCGGCGGGACTGGACCAAACTTAACAGATAACGAGCACATCCTCGTCAAAGAAGTACCTGATATTTATGATGTGATCAACAATGGGTCGATTGCAAAAGGAATGCCGCCATGGAACGGACTCTTAAGCAAAACAAAACTCATTTTGCTTTCATCTTACGTCGTTACGCTTCAAGAGCAATCAGCCGACGAAGCGAGCGATTAACGATCTGCGAATGCACACATCTTCTCATAAAAAACATCAACATCCATCCCAAGCAATGAGGCGCCAAACAATTCTGCTTCCCCTACTTCAGTAACGTGTTCGCCATAATTAACAGTTGCAAGATGGTAAGCAATAAGAATCGGCAACGCTTCGATATCATCTCTAAACGAATCATGTACAGCGATCACGTACCCATCACCTTGCGCAATTGCCATTGCAAACTCCCCCACTTCAAGCAAGTTGTTATCAAAGCGCCAAGACGTTTCACGACGAATCACATCTCGATCAGCAATCACTTGTTCCAACACTTCCATAGTTGTTGCAGGCCCATGCTTTTCTACACTACGCTTCGCAATCATCGTAATGTGGTCACGCAACACTTGCCGAGCATGTTCTTCTGAAAAATCAATTGGTTCATCCATTTTTATATCCTAACAATAAAAAAGGCGGGCTCGTTAAAGCCCGCCTTTACTGAAAAAACAATAAGTTAGTCCTTGTATCGCTTTTTCATTTCATCCGCTGCAGCCTTACGTGCGGCAGCTTCATCTGGATCCATCTTACCAATGAACCATTTATGGTCATCGGTTTCAAGAACTTCATCAAGCCCAGCTTGGAGTGCTTTTGCAGCCTCATTCATAGCTGGGTCATCACTATGATTCCCTTTTTCGATGAGTTCTTCGAGTTCAGGAATAAACTCAGTGTAGAAGTTACGAGCAATTTCGTACGTACCATGCCAGTGGGTGTAATCAGGACCCATCATTGCGGCTCCGTGACGTGCACGTCGTCCCTCATGGTGCCACAGCTCGAACCAAGTAAAGTCAAGTTTGTTGCCAAACTTAATTTGCTTCATCAGTGGTTTTGCCAATCCATAAAGTCGCTTTCCGGGGATCGCAAATTTGGTGTTGTACAAGTCAATCAAACCGTCGTATTGAATATAAAAATTATCTACCCATTTGCCGCTATGACAATTGAGGCAAACATCTTTCATATTGTTACGGCGAGTTTTCCAATTTACATCGGCGCCGGGCAATCCCATGTTTTTGTCTGAAATTTCTGGCCTGATTGAGATTGGCGGACGGTTATTCCAACTAATTCGCATTCCAACATCATGTGTTACGGGTTGGTTTGGCGTTTGTGACATGTGGCATGTCGCACATGTAGGAGCTGCAGAATAATCTTCACCAACAATCCATTTTTGTGAATCAAGCGCCATCTTGTCCTGATTAGAGAAGAACAAAATACCGTGCTTGGATTCTTCGTAGATTTCTTTTTGCGGGTGATCAGGACCCATGTGGCATTTGCCACACGTATCTGGATGTCTCGCTTGCGCTACACTAAATGAATGCCTAGTATGACATGCCATGCAGGAACCTTCACTGCCATCTGGGTTGATTCTGCCAATGCCTGAGTTTGGCCACGTTGCAGGATCAAGTGAACCGTCTTCAAGTACTTTAACCTGATTACCGTGGCATTGCCAACAACCATTAACCGCTGCAGCAGAAACTCCGCCTGGAAAACCCTCTGTAATCATGCCATGATTACCTTCAACAACTTCTGCAAGAACATTGTCGAGTGAACCTAAAATTCGCGCTGCTTTTGAGTGGTGAGAAGCTGAGAACTCTTCAACTTCTGCTTCGTGGCATCTCGCACAATCTTTTGGGCTAACGATGACTGAAATTCTATGACCATAATGTTTGAATGCATCGATGTCGCCTTTGTCTGCCATGTGGCATTCAAAGCAACCCACATTCGCACGGTAATGTTGGCTATCGCCCCACATTTCGTACAGAGCCGGACTTTCCTTTTGGTGACAATCAACGCATTCTTGCGTCGTTTCGCTCATTCTCGTAAGTCCAAAGGGACCTGCGAGAGTAATAGATGCAGTGAGCAATGTTGCAACAACAGCTGAGCCAAATAATAGTGTTTTCATGATGAACACTCCTTTCTTTCATTGTTATCAGGAAGTGTTCGAACACGATCTACATCTTGATCAACCGTCAAACGGCCGCTCAAAACAGGAATCGTAACTCGAACGCAAATTGTATACACAAGTAATCCGAATGCCCAGATACCAAGGCATATCAATGTTTCATTCATCGTAGGAAAATATTCAACAATTTCGCCAATTGGTGTTGGGGTGAATGCAGGTACAATCAAACCCATTCCTTTTTCAATCCAAACACCAACGATCAACAAAACACATGCAACTGACAATAGTCCACGCATTCGTGAAATTGGCAAATACAAAATAATCAATGCGATTGTGTTAAATGAAACTGCAGTCCAAATCCAAGGAACAAGCGCATTGTGGCCATGTAAACCAAACCACAAGTAACGAGTCGATGCCAAATGTGCTGAATCTGTGTAAAACTCTGTAAAGAGTTCACTGATAAGCAAAAATGCATTGATCGTAGCTGCAACAAGTACGAGATTGCGAAGCGTAGCAATCGCTTTTTGTGGCACATTGTAACTCGTCACTTTGTCAATCACGATGAGCGTCAAGATTATAAACGCAGGACCAGCTGCAAACGCACTTGCGATAAACCGCGGCGCGATGATCGCTTGGTTCCAAAATGGTCGACCACCTAAACCAACAAGCAAGAACGCGGTCACTGTATGAATACTGATTGCCCACACGATTGCAATAAACACGAATGGAATATAGAACCATTTCGCAGGCATTTTTCGCTGGTATGCGCAGTAAATCAGATATCCGCAAATATGTAAATTCAACAACAAATACACATTTAACACAATCACATCCCATGTCAACAACGACATTGGGAAGTTAAAGCGAAGCAACATGTGATGCAAGCGATCTGGCCTACCCATGTCAACGGTGACAAAAAGCAGACACATAATGATCGCTGCAACTGCAAATAGTTCGCCAAAGATGACAAGATCGTGAAGTTCTTTGTTCTTATATATATAGACAGGAATCACAAGCATCACAGCTGCAGCAGCCATGCCCACAAGAAACGTAAAGTTTGCGATAAATAAACCCCACGAAACTTGATCGGTCATGCCAGTAGTAATCAAGCCATTAACAAGTTGCGTACACCAGGCGTTGAGCCCTAGCAATGCGATTGCTGTAAGGAAAAACATCCACAGGTGATAGCGCCAATCACCTACAAAAGAAACTCTGAAACATTTCCAGAGGAAGTCAAGGTATTGCTTCATGCTGTCCCCCGACCATTTCTAGTGGTTCTTTCATCGAAGTAATAAAAGAATCGCGGGCGTGTTCCAACATCTTCCTTTAGAACGAATATTCTTTTGGTTCGCAAGATTTGAGAAACTTCACTGTTTGGATCAAGTAAGTTGCCGAATTTTCTTGCACCAGTTGGACATGCTTCAAGGCATGCAGGAAGTCTACCCTTGCGTGTTCTTTGCAAACAAAAGTGACATTTTTCCATCACGCCCCGCGCGCGTGGGCGGTTTGACAAGTATGCCATATCAGGATTGATTTCTTCTTCTGGAATGTATGGATCCGCAAAATTGAAGTGGCGAGCCCAATAGGGGCACGCGGCTTGGCAGTACCTACAACCGATACACCAATCGTAATCAATCACTGTGATACCATCTTCTTCTTGCCACGTTGCTTCAACTGGGCACACCTTTACACATGGCGGATCTGCACATTGGTGGCATTGAATTGGCATGTAATAATGATCTGGCTTTGGAACCAATGCTTCGTCGAAGTTGTGACTGCCGTTTTCCAAATCAAACGTGCCTGCAGGCATTTCAACAACGCGAATGTATTGAATTTCAGGGCTGCGACTTTGGTTGTTTTCTTTCACGCATGCATGAACACACGCACGATTTCCATTGCAGCGACTCAAGTTCAGTGCGTATCCATATTCAACACCCGGAATCGGTCCTGGTTGATCGATCGTCACATCTACGCCATATTGTTCTTTTACATCTTTGGCAATGTCGGCAAAGAGAGTATCTTTTTGCTCTTGGGTTAGTTCTTTATAGTGATCGCGGAACCAATCTTCAAGGGATCGAGCAGGTGCATTTTTCATGTCCTTCAGAGGGCTAATCGCTGCAGCAAATGCTGTGATACCACCGGCAAACGCAACTGATTTTCGCAAGAAACTTCTGCGTGTTGCACCCTTCCTTGCACCCTTGTATGCAGTTGCATTGTTTAGTACAGGCAATTGCATTAGTGACCTTCTTCCCATGGATTTGACTTGGGTTCTTGCCATTTCCGCAGTGGATTATGTTTATGGTCGTGGCGATCAATGTTTGCATCGCCCTCGCCCATACGTAACGTGTTGGGCCCAGGAAGAAGTTGCATTGTTGGGAAAGCAGGAGAATGTGGGTCGTGGCACTGCGAACATGTCAGACGGGTTTGTTCACCCATCTCCTTATTCCAATAGCCAAGTGTTTTACCGTGAATGCCAACTTGCCAATCGCGATACGTTGGACCATGACATTTACCGCAGAGTTCCGGAATTCTGTCGTACCCAATTTGTTCACCATCGGGGAGTACGAGTTTGTTTCGATCTTCTGTGTCGTGACAGCTAAAGCACCATTCATTCCCGCCATGGTTCAATGTCAATTCCGTATGCTGGGCTAGCCGCCGAGGTGACATTTGCTTTGATTCAAACAGGGTGTGACACGAATTACACTGTTGCTTCATCCCAGCAATTACAACAATTGGTGGTTCAGGAGTTGCAGTGCGAAAAGCGCCGCTGTTTATGATTGAAGCCTGCACACGCACTGGCTCCGTCAACGGATGATCTTGCACAGGTTCTGTCAAGAAAAACCAACCTGCAAGTAAAAAGAATCCAACCGCTACGACCCAGCCAAAACTGTTTCCTAATCTTAATTCTTGTTGTTTATCTTCTTGGACGCTCATGTCACCTTTCTTCAAGAAGCCTCAGGCAGGGCAGAAACGCCCTGCCTGAAAAACCTATCTTGAATTAGTATTAGAACATCAATTGCAATTGCGTGCGAATTAATGTTTGGCCATCATTACCAGCGCTATCATTTTGCCAATTAGCCCAGGCATTGCCAGCGGTCCAAGTTGCGTTCATCTGGTTGTATGAGTAACCAAAATCGGTTGCCCAACGAACGTTTTGTCCATGGTAGTACTTATTGAAGCCAACAGTCATGACCTTGAGATCCTCTGCTGCAGTATCTGATTCTGCTGTTTCATATCGTGCAAAGAGTTCCGTGTTTTCGTTGATGAAGTAACCGCCTTGGATCACGAAACCAGTCTGGTCTAAATCACCAGCTGCCCCACTATCATCTCTGAACGAACGGTCTACATAGTACGCAAAAATTGAAGCACCATCAAAATGGAAGTTGATGTCTGCAGTCCAGCGTGTGTCCGTATCGCCATCCGTGCCCCCAACAACGTCGTTATCCTTTTCGTATGCAAATGCAAGCCCAAGAAGGACGCCATCTTCGGTTCCGGGAAACGCTGTAAGATTACCAAATTGTTTCCATCCTCCTTTAAGGAGGAATTCAGCGCGTGTAGCAAGTGCGATGTCTTTGCTCAATGTCATTGCAGCAGTGTTATTCCCGCCGATGCCAGCGAAATCATTAAACACAGCAGCGTTGAATTTGAAGTCGTCGCCTTTGTATCCAAATTGGAGGCCTTCAGATCGACCAATACCAAATGGACCACTGACTAGGGTTCGTTCCACAGCAAGTTGATTGGTGTAATTTACGATTTCTTCACGTAGGAACGGCATGCGGAACTTACCAAATTGCATGGACCAACCATCGCCTAAGTCATGATTGATAAGACCATCAAGCAAGTTGAAGTTGCCACCTGGAATACGCATTTGTTGAATGAAGTACTTCCAAGTATTATCAATAATATGACCACCAAATTTCAACGCAGTGCGGCGATTTTCGAATCCCCAGTCACTGTCGTCGAGTGCGACTGCTCCGTTAGTTGGGTTATCACGCTTGTCATATGCAGCCCGAACTTGTAATACTGCATGGAAGTTCAATGAGAACGATCCATCTGCAGATTTGATAAAGAATCCATTGTTCCAACCAGCAGTTGCTCCGCTTCCTTGTAAACTTGCGCGAGTGTCTGCGTCAGCAAGAACATCATGAACGAGTGATCGGACTTCATTGGAACGAGCCTCTGTAATCCAATCCATATTGCTTTCCGCGCGTTCTTGATCAAGTTCAAGACGTAACTGTTCAACAATTGCATTTGTTGCAGCGTTTGCTGATTCTAATTCAGCGATGCGTGCATCTAGGCCGTTGCTCGATGGTGTTGCACCGAGCATGAGCAGTGGGATGAGTGGGGTAAGAATCATGAGTTGCCTCCTTGTGATTGCATTTTTGATCGCACCTGCGATCGTGTAGAACAAAATTTCTTTCGTGAACTTTTTCACGATTTATAGGTAATATACCCTTATTCTCAGATTTATCAAGATATATTACTATTGTTATCAGAAATATGTGATTTTTTTCAAAGCCTCTGATGCAAGTTGAAAGGAGTCAAAATGCCGATTTGCGGTCTAATAATCACTCTCTCTACAACTGAGACCCTCGCAAATCGAGGTATTCTCTCGCTTACAACAGATCAGCGATTTACGCTCGGGGAACCAGTCAAACGAGTTATTTACTCATCAAATAGTCTGCCCACGCTATAACAGGTGAAGCAAACGGCCCGTGGTCAACTTGGTCGCGGGTCACATGATGTAGGAAGAAGGTGGATTGCAGGACCTGGTGCAGGACAAACGTAAAGGCACACGCCGCAGCCAGTGCATGTTTCTGCATTAATTTTAGGACGACCTGCTTCCATTGTCATGCACTGATCAACTGGGCATCGCTCAACGCACACCGTACAAACTGTTCCTCGAAATGCGAGACATGCGATCGAATCAATCTTGGCAAGTCCCATTGCAACTGGAGCATCAGACCTAAGAACCCCTGCTTCACATGCAGGTACGCAAGGCATATCTTCGCACATGATGCATGGCTGCCCAGTTGCATCGATGATCGGAGTTCCTGCAATAAGTCCTTCACTTTCCGGAGCTCGAAATATTGCATGTGGCTCACACGCCTCAATACATGCATCACATTTTGTACACCCAGCCATAAATTCTGATTCTGGCAGTGCGTGTGGAGGACGATGTAAGTGCGAACTTCCTCTTCTGGCTCCACCAACTGGAGCTACGATTCTAAATTCTTCTTCTTTCTCTTTGTTGATCAACTCTACGCCGCGATTTCTGATTTTTCTAAACCAATCACCTCGTAACATTCCCCTCCTAGAAATACCTTCATCCTTACTCATATAAGGTATCGTACAGTGAACCATGGCCACCATTGATTGGATTATTGTTGGGCTCTACGTTCTTTCTGCAATCGGCATCGGCGCTTGGTTCACTAAAAGAGCAAGCAAAGGCACAAGTGACTTTTTCGTTGCTGGACGATCACTTGGATGGTTTGTTGCGGGAACATCAATTGTTGCCACAACTTTTGCCGCAGATACGCCTGTTTTTGTCGCTGGCATGACGCGGACAACTGGCATTTCTGCAAACTGGTTCTGGTGGAGCGTATTAATTGGACAAGTTGCAACGGCAACTATTTTTGCTCGGCTTTGGCGTAGGACTGAAATACTTACTGATGTCGAGTTCGTCCAACTTCGTTACGGCGCAGGACCTGTCACAACGGCTCTTAGAATTTTCAAATCGTTCTTCCAAGGGATTGGCGTGAACTGCGTTGTCATGGCAGCGGTCACCCTTGCAATGGTAAAAATTACCACGACACTTCTTGGCATTGAAGATCAACACATATGGATTGTATTAATCATCCTTGCCTCTGTTGGACTTTTATATTCCGCAATGTCTGGCTTGTATGGAGTGGTCTACACCGACATCGTGCAATTCTGTTTAGCAATGGCTGGCTCTATCGGTCTTGCTATTATCGCGTACCTCGACGCTTCAGACGGCGAAGGCATGATGGCAAAACTCACTGCTTCAACCGAGTTCAAACCAGAACTTTTGCAATTCTTTCCACGCTTTGATGAAGTCAGTTGGCCTCTGTTTACGTTCGTTATTTACATCATGATGCTCTGGTGGGCATCTGCCCCCGGAAAAGGATATTCAGTACAAAGACTACTTGCAACAAAAACCGAACGCGATGCAAAACTTGCGTTCCTTTGGTACGCATTTTTGCATTATGTATTACGCCCTTGGCCTTGGATTGTCGTAGGTCTTCTTTCACTCATCTACTTTCCAACAGTCGAAGATGCCGAAACTGTTTTTCCACTCATGATTGATCGTTTTCTTCCTGCTGGCCTAAAGGGAATCATGGTCGCCGCTATGCTCGCTGCATTCATGAGCACTATCGACACGCACCTAAACTGGGGCGCTTCTTACATCGTCAACGATGTCTACGAACCATACATCGTGCCAAACGCAAGTTCGCGCCATTATGTTTGGGTTGCGCGAATTGCAATGGTCGTCATCATGATTGCGGCAGTAATTGCAACAACACTTATCACAAGCATTCTTGGCGCATTTATGTTCCTTGGGGTGTTCTTTGCAGGTATCGGAACGGTCATGATTGCAAGGTGGTTTTGGTGGCGAGTCAACGCCTTCACTGAACTTGTTGCAATTGTTGCAACAATTATTATTGCAGCCGCTGTGCTCATCTGGATTCCAGACGTTACTGTCGACGATGTCAAAACAAACAAGTTTGGCTTACGCGTTCTTGTGACTACATTTGCCGTTTTAGCAATTTGGATACCAGTTGCCTTCATTACTTCCACTGCACCCGACAAACCAACCATTGCATTTCATAACAAAATGAAAATCGGAGGCAAGGGGTGGAACAAAATTTCTAAAGTTCCTGCTGAGTTAACTGCAGGTATTTACGAGTGGATCTTAGTGATGGCCCTTCTCCTTTGCATTCTCCTAGGTACTGGCAAGTTACTCTTCCACGAGTGGATTATGGGCGGCGTGCTTATTGGCGCAGCAGCGATTCTATTCTTGCCATTCTTGAAAGTACTTTCTAGAGCAAGAGAAAGTTAAGGGCAGTCGCCCCAAGCATCGACCAAACTTAGCAAATCAGTCACATTTACGGTCCCATCACCATTAAAGTCTGTACTACATCCATCACATGGTCCCCAAGAGCCAATAACTTCAAGTAAATCAGCTATACCAACGCTCCCATCGTTATCAATATCACCAACACATACAATCTCATCCATTTGCACGGCCCAAATAACTGTTTGTTTCATTATGGAATCACGAGCAGTTTCATCACGAACCCACTCTGTTGGATCAACAACATGTACTTGCAAATTGTATAGACCGGCTGAAAGACCTAAAGTCGAAATTTCAAGAGACGTCGCTCCATCAATATCAAGTTGTTCGCCGTCAAGAAACCATTCGATTTGCATTGGATGATTTAATTCAATCGGTGTAACAAAAACTGTTTCACTTCCATCAAGAAGACCCGCTGGGGTGTGGTCATCGAGCGGCTCAACAATGTTATACATTTCGATAATGAAAGATTCAGCAGAGGGCTGATTAAATGGTCTATTCAATGCACGCATCATTGAGTTGTTTGATGGTCTGTAAATGCCATAATCTGCGTACATGCACCCTTCGTAGGTACTACAGGTTCCATCCCATGGACCCTCAGATTCCCCGAGCCAATTTGCCCATTTCGTACCATTAGATTCCATCTCGGATGCGTTGTAAATGGATGCGTTTCGTTGGCTTGGTTCAGAACCAGTGTAGGTATCACCCTCGTAAAAATATTCATCTGCTAAATTTGCCAAGCTGTGACCAAACTCATGAATCGCAACATCTGTTGCAGCGCTATTACCACCTGAAAAAGTTCCAATTTCCGCCCAAGAGTACCCTGCGCCACCATACATCGTTGAATTCGCAACTGCGAGTATTGCGTCTGTGCTTGGGACGTTGTTTGCATACCCCCAAGCGAGTGATGTATCCACGCAGAGCAATCGTTCAATTCCACTACACCAAAACCCCATGTCCATAGCAGTGTCTCGATTGATGCCATTGGTAGGATCGTTGTCGACGCCTGTTTCATTCGAAATGACATCGACTCTATGTACATTGAATAGTGGTAAGTATGACTGCAATGGTTCAATGCCAAAGAAGTCCCCCATCGCATTGTTCACATGCGCTTCATACGTCGACAAATCCTCAACGCGGTACCCATCCCCTACGAAGACCAAATCAATTCGATTAGATGGAGGACCATTATTTACGAGTGTTGTCACTCCAGCAATCCCACGATTCACAGCGCCACTTTTTGGCTGAGTTTGCATCATCAAATTACCACCGGCAAACTCACCTGTCTTTGTCACAGTGTCCCAATAGACTTTCTCGGTTTCTGGACGAATGTCATCCGTTGCACCAAACGCAACCACGCTAGCAAGAATAATAGTGACATTTAGTATTATTAATTGTTTTTTCATCCTTACAAGGATACAGCAAAAGCATCAAAAAACAAGAAAAACCACATGCTTTTGCATATGGTTTTAAACGGACAGGGCGGGATTCGAACCCGCGGTACCGGTATAACCAGTACGCCGGTTTAGCAAACCGGTGCCTTCAGCCGCTCGGCCACCTGTCCAGAGGGATTTCTGCCTAAGTGACAACAAAAGTGTCAACAGAAACTCGTTTCGTGAACAGGGATTTTAGCATAGTTTGAGGTGTGCATAAGCACTAGAAAAAAGCAGATGGTGGCTGTGGATGAGTCCCCTGCTATTACTCGCACGGTCCCCAGTTATCTATCACGATGAGTAGGTCGACTACGTTCACGATGCCGTCACAATTCAAATCAGCGATCGGAGTGTTATTACCCCAGTAACCGACGATTACGAGAATGTCAGCGATATTTGCATTGCCATCTTGATTGGCATCCCCAGCACACTCACAGTCGTCTGGTATTCCATTGGCATTACAGTCTTCGACCCAGCCCATTTCGATTTCCCAGTGATCAGGTATCGCATTGCCGTTGCAATCTTCCTCGCAGTTGTCAGGGATACCATTACCATCTACGTCTGTTTCATTGTCGCAGGGATCTATCCACCCATCACCATCACAATCTGGTTGGCACTCATCTTTTACTTACTAGTTGCAAAATTTATATTAATCGGATACACTTGTCCATAATAGCACTTTATTCCGAAAATACGTATTAAACTGCATTTTGCGCAAGGAAATAGCAATGACAAAGCAAACTTGGGCGGAACCGTGGCGAATAAAAATGGTTGAACCAATCAAAATGACTTCGCTGGAAGATCGACAACAAGCCATCGAGAAAGCTGGGTTCAACACCTTTCT
>JABHZL010000047.1 GCA_018656645.1 Phycisphaerae bacterium | reverse complement strand
GTATGCACAAGAAGTACACGATCTGATCCACACACTTGGGATCCGCGTTTCTGTAGATAAAAACGATGAACGCGTGCAAGCAAAAATCCGTGAAGCGGCAAATATGAAGGTGCCTTGGCAACTCATTGTTGGGCCACGTGATGCAGAAGCAAGGCAAGTTTCCGTTCGAATGAGAGGCATTCGCCACGACCTAGGCGCCGTTGATTTGGATATGTTTATTTCAGCACTCCAAGAAGAAATAAAGAGCCGAGGTCAACATTCCGTCTTAGAAAAATGCTTTCCTGATATAGATGTTGCAAAAGACGCTTGAAAGATGGTCAGAAACAACATATCCTGCACAAACCTCCTCACTATCAAAGTGAGGGAGCCAAATATATGGCGCAGATTTTGAACCACAAACCCGATCAACAACATTCTCTTCTACCAAGAAGTGAAGACGAAAATCTATCGATGTTTGTAGTTCTGCACATCACTTCATGATAATTTGCCCAACAAATTGTATGTTCACTGTTCGGGTTCAACAAAGCAGAATTATTAACCAAGTTGCGCAGCAACAATCTGCACCCACTTTTATGGATTCTATTGGAGGACTCCGCCATCGCTCGTAGACGTTTTATTCGACCCCAAGAAAATAGCCGCAAATCCCCACGCATCAATGATCGCATTCGTGCAAAGACCGTCAGGCTTATTGACCAAGATGAAAATATGATTGGACTCGTGCCAATTACAGACGCAATTGAACGCGCAAGATCTGCTGACCTCGATCTCGTAGAAGTCTCTCCTGGTTCTGACCCTCCTGTGTGCCGAATTCTTGACTTTGGCAAATACCGATATGAACAATCCAAGAAGGAACGTGCAAACCGCGCGAAAACAAAGGTCGTAGAGACAAAAGAAGTTCGTCTTGGCAGATCAATGAAAATTGATCCTCATGACATTGCAATACGTTTGAACCAAGCAAGAAAATTCTTGCTTGATGGCCACAAGGTTCTTATTGTGCAAAGCTTTCGCGGACGAGAAATGATGCACAAAGAACGTGGGCATGAGCGTATGCGTGAAATTATTGAGACACTTTCAGATATTGCAAAAGTTGAACTCGCACCCCGCATGGCTGGTAGACGGCAAACCATGGTGCTTGCCCCTGACAAAACAAAAATTCAGAAAGTGCTCGCTGCTAAAAAAGCACAAGAAGAAAAAGATTCGGAACTAGAGTCTAAAGAGTAAGAAACCAATGACTCTGTATGGCATAATCTCAGATATCCATGGCAACTACCACGCTTTAATGCAAGTACTAGAGCGACTTGGTGAGATGAAGGTAGATCGTATTATTTGCCTCGGAGACATTGTTGGTTATGGGCCTGCACCAGCGCAATGCTTAGATCTCGTGTTGAGTTATTGCGATGAGGTTGTACGAGGAAATCATGACGAGGCAGCGCTTGACCCAAACCTTGGTAAGTATTTCAATCATGCTGCCCTCGCCGCATTGAATTGGACTCGCGATCAACTTGGCCCCTTTCACTTACACGCGTTAAGTCATATGAAAACTCGAATTCGTTTGGGCGATGCCCTGCTCCTTGTACATGACACTCCCGCGTTACATGAAAGCGCTTATGTCCATGAAGTAGACCACGCTGTTGAAGCATTTGCCAGTCTTGATGAAGGCATTTGTCTCCATGGACATACACATCTTCCAACAATATTTAGCACGCCAAACGGTGAAGCAACGACTGAATCAATACTCTTCCAAATCCCAACGGATGGAAATCAGGTTGTACTAGATCCAATGCAACGACACCTCTGCAACCCCGGATCTGTTGGACAACCCAGAGATGCCGATCCAAGAGCAAGCTTTGCACTATTAGAATATACCTCCCCAGATGCCGAAGCCTTGTTTACTTTACATCGCACAGAGTATGACATCGCTGCCGCACAAGAAGCTACTGAAAAAGCAGGCTTGCCTACCATTCTTGCTGAACGATTGTCACTTGGTGCTTGAACTTCAGTTGAAGGCACAAAAGAGGTATCACAGTTTTTTCAATGCCCAACCACCTTGGAAGAATCGTATTGAAAATAACATAGCACGAATAATCATTTCGCCACAAAGCGCATACCACACACCAACAAGACCGTAATCAAGATGCACCCCAAGGTACCATGCTGCTGGTAAACGGATACACCAACTTGAAAATGAAGTGATCAAAAAAGTCCACACCGTATCGCCAGCACCCTTGAGTGTTTGACGAATCACCATCATCACAGCAAAACCAAGTTGCATGATGCCGGCAACAAAAAGTAGTTTCGGCACAAGTGACAAATGCATTGGTTGATTTGAGATGATCGAAGTGAGTGTATCTCCAAAAAAGATCATCCCTAGTCCCATAGTGCCCATAAACAACATTGCTAATGAGACACAAATGAGTGTAGATTTTCTTGCTGCCTTAAGGTTATTCGCTCCAAGATATTGCCCCGCTAGCGCCCCTGCTGCTGTGCCTATGGCGAACCCTGGAAGGAAACTAAACGCTTCCCACTGCACTGCAATGACATGAGCCCCTTGTAACCCCTGTGCAACTTCTTCGCTTTCTTGGGCTAATTTGGCAGAAATCTGACCAATGAAATATAAGACAAACAAGTTTGCCGACCACATAGACAATCCTTCAAAGAAGCTTGGTATACCTATGCGGGCAATTTTCTGAAATACATCTACTCTTGGGAGAAGATCTTTCACTTGTAATTTCAAATCCTTCACACCCCGAAGCAAAACACCAACAATGCAAATTCCACCAACAATATAAGCCGTGGCTGTACCGAGAGCGATTCCTATTACATGAAGATCCCAATCAAAAGGATTTGTAAGTACTTCTTCTCCAAAACGAACGTCTGCGCCACTCAAGACAAACGAAACTACAACGTTTACAACATTCACAAAGAGCGTCACGATTGCAGGTCGGAGCGTGTCTCCACTGCCGTGTAAAGTCATCGCACCCGTTGTCATAATGCTGCACAGTGGCATGCTAAGTGCAAGAATGTGTATATATTGCACCAAGTAATTCTTCGCAGCCGGCGCAAGTTGGCAAAGATCGCCAAGAGGTGCGGCAACAAACCAAAGAGCAATACCGACAACAAATCCCCACAATCCAGCAAGGACAATAGATTGACCTAAGACAACACTTGCAGTTGCCTTTTGCCCTCCACCCATTGCTCTTGCAATGAGTGCTTGTCCCCCAACACCAACACCTGAAACTGCAATTGCAATAAACCACCCAATATATGAGCCGATTCCAATAGCATCCATCGCAGGAATCACAACATTCTCAGGTAATGCCCCTGCAAACATTTTGTCTGCCAACCCAACACATGCAACCAATATTTGCTGCACAAGAATCGGCATTGCCAAAAACCAAATCGCAGCAGACATAGATTTACCCGCGAGAGAACCACTCTGGATTGAACCGACGGGTTCAGAGAGCGGTTCCTGTAAATCCTCCGGCGAAGGCTGCATCGATGCAAGCCTCTGTTTTTCTATTTTGTCAGTTCTCTCTGACTCTTTCACTGGGTAATTGAAGCATCATCATAGGTAGAACGACGAGTTGGATCTTCTAACCCCACAGGAGTACCAGGCTTTTCTTCATTGCGTAGTTCCCAAAAAACAAATCGGTCATACCACCGTATTTGATATCTGAAAGTGGGATATTGAAAAAACGACATTGCTTCAAATGGATCTTTATTTGCATCACGCGTTTTTCTGTACCAATCGAACCAAGCGTAACGGTCAACACCAAAAACTTGCCCAGTCAAAATATGGAGGGATTCAGCAGAGGCAAGATTAATGGTGAGTTCATTTGCATCTAAACTTGAAATCAACCCGACGAGTACCCGGTCCTCTGGGTAATGGCCAAGCGCAGTTGCGCTGAAAGACCTCACTGTTGGGTCTTCATTTTCATCACCTAATGAACGAAGCAGGTCACCAACAACAGCAGGATTATGAATTCTTTGCAGCGCTATGGCCGCCTCTCTTCTCACCTGAATACTTTGCGAACCAGCTCTTCGTAACCAAGGAACAATCAACTCTGCATCGGAAACCTCCGAATATCTTGCAAGTGCTTTGATCGCAGCTGCTCGCACAAGTGGGTCACCATCATCGATAACATAATCACGGTACAGGGCAACTTAAGGAGTGCCACCACCAAAAGGGGAATTCGCGAGTAACGTAATACCCTCGCGCCGCTCATCAGGTGAATGTTGATCACTTGCCATCGTAGCCGCTTCGTTTGGCGTAACAGGTGCAAACCCTTTAGCTAAATCGTTAAAATCGTCGGTGACGCAACCTCCCACACAAATAGCAAGGGAGTAGATGCAAGTTAGAAAAATCGTTCGTGCCTTCATGTTGCAGTCTCGTCCTCATCTGCCTTGCTTTGGATTGTATCTAATAACTCTCGTACTTCTTTTGCCATGGTTGTATTTGGGAATTGAGACATGATCGCATCACCAAAGCCAATGGCTTCTGTCCACCGACGGTCACTCACTGCCATTTTAAAACGTGTACCAAGCGTATCGCGATATTTGGTGATCACAGTATCCGCAGTTTCCATAAAACGACGAGCCTCATCAGGAGTTAGGTATCTGTCTAATTCCTTAAGTAACTCCATCGCAGCTTCTACATCATTCTTTTCAGCAGCCTCGACAAATCTTGCTTCAAGTGTGTGACGATATTGAACTCGTGTATCAGCGATGTGTTGCTCAATACCATGCAACAGTGGTGTCTCTGGGTACAACCGTCGCAATTTTGCAGCGAACTGATATGCCTCGACCCATTTATGTTGTGCCAGTAAATTGTCTAGTACTGCAAGTTCATTTTGTATTTGCTCTTGATGCCGCTTGTGCAACGCTTGTTGAATTTGTGAACGAAGATTCTCTGCTTCTTGCACAGCGCCAAACTCTGATCCCATTTGATCACAAAGCATGAGTGCCGAATGTACATCACCACTAGCCATATCATCCTGAATTGTCCTTCGAAGCAAATCTAATTCTCGATCGCGAAAAAGAACACGTTTAGCATTTTCAGATAATTGCAACGCTTCCATGAGGGCTTCCCAAGGAGGCGAGTCAGATTCCTCAGCAGACGTCCTTGCAAGTGTTCCCTTTTTTGAAAGTGAAATACTCAGCGCAGCACCAGCCCAACCAACAGAAGTGACAACCATTCCACCGGTTAGGAGTGGTCCTCCTGAGACAATCGCACCAATACCAAGTATCACAAGTACAGCGAAGACTCCAGCAGATTTACGCTGTGTCAACATCGCGATCATTGCAGCCAAAAGAGAGGCAACCGAAGCCATCATCATCGGCTCTGACCAATAGGTGCCCCACCAATCTATAGATGCGGTAAGTACTGCGAGTGAAATGATAAGAGGAGAGACGAGGAGTAACCTTGCCAACACATGAATCCGTTCAACTTGCTGCGTATGCATTGTTGTAGTGTACCCTTGGGTCAACTGCCTGGGACGGGTTCGCCACAGGCAGATTCAACTGGGACTATGCAAATAAACTCTAGGGGAATTGAGCTCGTATTGCGAAATTGATGTAAATCATTGGCTGGGACGTAGATTGAGTCGCCACCTGTGATTGAGGAAACTTGCCCATCGCATTCGATTTCACCGTTTCCAGAGATAACAAGCACCTCATGTTCCCATGGATGTTGGTGACATGGCGTACACCCTTCGGTTTCTACTGAAAAATGACGCATTGCAAAAGTAGGAGCACCATCATCTTTGCCGACAAGCAGTTTCATGGTAACACCTTGGATTCCATCACCTTCTAATTTCTTTCCTTCTAGGGAGTGAATATTTCGTTTAATCAAGAGTAGAATCTCCAATTCTTATGCGTATCTAAAAAGGAAACAAGAATGCCTGTACATATATCGACGTTTGTCCTTGGGGATTATCAAACAAATTGCCATGTTATCACCTGTGATGATGATTGCTGGGTCGTAGATTGCGGGTATGAACCCGAACAACTTATCACATTTTTAGAGAATGAAAAACTGACCCCTTCTGCAATTCTGCTCACACACTGTCACGCAGATCACATCGCTGGGCTTGATCAATTGCGTGCATCAGTTGGGAATATCCCCATGTATTGCCATGCTGCAGAAGCAGAGTGGAACCAAAACCCGATGTTAAACCTTTCTGGAATGGCCGGGATGCCAGTGACTGCAGCTCCAGTTCAAGGGTATCTAGATGAAAAAAATACGCTTACGCTTGGCACTTCAACATGGCGTATTTTGCACACCCCAGGACACAGCCCTGGCAGTATCTGTTTTGTGCATGATGAAAGTAATCAGGCAATTGTTGGTGATACGCTATTTGCAGGAAGCATTGGAAGACATGATTTTCCCACAAGTAACACGAATGATCTTCGACATTCCATTTCAGAAACCCTCATGAATTTGCCAGATTCGATGAAGATTTTTCCAGGGCATGGTCCAAGTTCGTCAATCGGTGTTGAAAGAACAACAAACCCGTTTGTTGTACAGGGGTTTTAGCAAATATTGTAGAACATACACAACCCGCGGGATTGCTTACTCTTCGACGTCTGGCTTGAACGCTTTGACTACATCCGCTTGAACATTTGCTGGCGTGCGTTCATCGTGGGAATATTCCATTTCGTAGGAACCTGTACCACCAGAAATTGACTTCAGTTGATTTGTATAACTCATCACTTCAGAAAGTGGAGCCTCAGCTTCGAGCAATGACTGATCGCCGGGCAACATATCTGTGCCAAGAATGCGCCCGCGTTTGCCTGAAATATCTGACGAAACATCGCCTATCAAATCACTTGGAATTGTAATGTGCAACTTTACAAAAGGCTCAAGAAGAACTGGTTTTGCTTTCTTCACAGCATCGATAAATGCTCGGCGTCCTGCTGTGACAAATGCGATTTCTTTAGAGTCAACTGCATGGTGTTTGCCGTCATAGACCGAAACTTTGATGTTGTACATGGGGTACCCCGCAATAGCGCCTTCGCCCATCACCCTGCGAACACCTTTTTCGATCGCTGGTAAAAATTGTTTAGGAACAGAGCCGCCAAACGTATCATCAACGAATACAAAACCATCTGGGCTTTCTTCTGCTTCTTCGCCAACGGCTGGCTCAATACGCAAATAGACTTCACCAAATTGACCCGAACCACCAGATTGCTTCTTATGGCGATGATGCCCCTCAGCGTTTGCGGTAATTGTCTCTTTATACGCAACTTTTGGTGTACGAGTATCAACTTCCACACCGTAGCGATCTTTCAACATGCGTAATTTAACACGCAAGTGAATATCACCTAAACCACGAAGGACAAGGTCACCAGTCGCTGCAACTCGATCTCGTTCAAGCGTTGGATCTTCTGCGAGCAACTTTGCAAGCGCTTCACCAAGTTTAACTTCTGCATTCCGATTTGCTGCATCAATTGCCAAGCCAAACATTGGTTTGGGCATTGGCAAAGGTTTAATTCTCATTTGTTCGCTAATTGAAGCATCATGCATCACATCGCCAAACGAAAGTTCGTCGATTTTTGCGACCGCGCCAATATCACCTGCTACGACTGATTTCGTTTCTACATGGTCTTTGCCTTGCAATTTAAATACGTGATTCAGACGCAAGCCCTTCCTACTTGAATTTGTCCGAGGATGAACATCTGGACTTATTGCACCCTGATGAACTCTGAACACGCTGAGTTTGCCCACATAAGGATCGGACGAAACCTTAAAAACGTGTGCAACTGGGTGATCACCATCACCAGTAGCGTGCCATTCTTCTTGATCATCACCTTCATGAATAATAAAGGTTCTTGGGTTGCCTTCATTTGGATTTGGACAGAGCTCAGCAGTAAAATCCATAAATTCTGAAACACCTACGCCTTCACGGGCAGACATAAACATCACGGGGACTAAGTGACCCGAACGAAGTGCAGCTTCAAAAGGACCGTGTAGCTGCTCTGGACTTACCTCGCCCTGCTCCAAATATGCTTCCATGAGTTCTTCATCAACTTCAACAACTTGATCGACTATACCTGTGTGATACTCTGCAACATCACCAAAATCACTATCGCCGTCGGCGTTTTTGAAACAATCGATGACACCTTTGCCACTATCTGCTGGCAAGTTAACTGGTCGGCAAACATCACCAAATGTATCTTGAATATTGGCAAGTAACGATGCATGATCGTCGCCATGGTCTATTTTATTTATCAGAATAACTTGTGGCAATTCTCGAGCACGTCCAACTGCAACTAATTTCCGAACTGCAGTATCAATACCAGCTGAAGCATCGATCATGATGACTTGCGTTTCAACTGCAGGAAGTGCAGCAACTGCTTTCCCAAAGAAACCGGGACTTCCAGGAGTATCAATCATATTGATGTGCGCACCATTATGATCAAAATGAACAACGGCACTATCAATGCTGTGACCAAACTCTTTTTCTAAATCATCAAAGTCACAAACAGTGCTGCCATCTTCGACACGACCAATCTTGCCAACAGTGCTAGAAGCATGAAGCATTGCTTCAACAAGTGTTGTCTTTCCAGATCCTGGGGATCCCGTGAGAACAATGTTGCGAATATCTGTCGTTGTGTAATTGGCCATAATTCTGCTTCTCCTTCGTTGAAATAATCACCGCTGCTTTACCATTGCAACAG
>JABHZL010000137.1 GCA_018656645.1 Phycisphaerae bacterium | reverse complement strand
TGATGGGTGTTGTTGTTCCTCAGATGGGTGTTGTTAGCGGACAATTTCGAGTATCCGATCAACGAGAACATTTCTCTGGGTAGTTACTTCACCATTTGGCCAAGTTACAACTACTTCATCAACAAGTTCAGAATCGCCAAGACCAAACTGCACGTCAATTTGATGCTGCGAAAGATAACTGCCATCAACGCCAACTTGTTTTGTACGAACAACATCTCCTGTCCTAACAGAAACTTTTGCCCCAATCGCAAACTTATTGCCCCCTTCCTGAGATAAATGAACCCTCAACCAATGCCCTGTTGTTTCTGATGTGTTTTCAAGTAACAGAATGCCTTCACCGAATTTCAACACAGCAATATCCACATCACCATCATTGTCATAATCCGCATGCGCCCCGCCGCGACCAACAAAGGGTTCTGCAAGCACCTCGCATGATTCACTTCCTATTTCATAAAAACCTTGGTCTCCAACCTGCCTGAAGAGTTGCATATCTTGTTTTTGCAACTGAGTCTGATTGTTTTCTTCTTCAAGCGTGTGCCCATTGACAACCCACAAATCCAACAACCCGTCGTTATCTAAATCGACAAGACCAGTAGCCCAGCCAACCATGTGCAATGAAATTTGTCCTAGCCCATGATCTTCCGCAGTGTCCATAAAAGACACACGATCACTGTCTCCCCATTCGCCAAGCATGTTTTCATACAACGCGTTTTCCTGCGCGACCCAGTGCGTCACAAGCAAGTCATCGTCGCCATCCGTATCAACATCACCAACTGCAAGACCCATCGCCCCTCGATAATCTGCTGCAAGTGAAATCGCACCTATATCAGTAAATGTTCCATCACCGTTATTTTGGTACACACCGTTTTTTGAAACGTCATTGGCAACGTACAAATCCAAATCGCCATCACCTTCAAAATCAAACCACGTTGCTCCAAGTGAACGCCCATCTTTATCGTCAACACCCGCTTCTTGTGCTACATCTGTAAAAGAACCGTCTCCGTTATTTCGATACAAACTGTTTGCTTGCGGGGCGTACGACGATGGGTTGAGGGTGAATGGAACCTCGGCTCCATACTGACGTTTTGCTGCGGCTTTGTCAGATTCCTCATAAATAAAATCTACATAGTTGGTGACATACAAATCTAGATCGCCATCTTGATCATAATCACCCCAAGAAGCGCCGGCAGAAAAACGTTTGTCATTTGTCCCTGCTTGAGCAGAAACATCTGTAAATTGTCCTCCGTCATTACGAAGCAAAACGTTGTCACCATACGCCGTTAGATAAAGATCAAGATCACCATCATTATCATAATCAGCCCAAGTTGGTGACATACCAAACAATGAAATGTCTATTCCAATATCACTTGCAATATTTTGAAATTTCCCGTTTCCATCATTTTTAAACAATGCACTCTTTCCCATTGGAATACCGCGAACAACGTCTCCAGAAAAGTTTACTGCCAACAAGTCGTCGTCACCGTCGTTGTCATAATCACCCCACGCTAAACCACTTCCCATATCTTCAGGTAGTAAAGATTTTCGGGTTGAAGAAAAGTGTGGAAAATTTAGGTGATGCGCATCAAACCTAAAGGTCACCATTTCCTGATCAACTGTTCGATCAAGCACGCTTGTCAAACCACTGACAGAGCCGTCATCATTTCGTGCCATGGGATCAATTCTTGTATTCATCCAAACAAACAGTACAGCAATGACGACTGCAATACCCACTGTCACAACACTCCACCGCACCATAAGTTGATGTCGTTTATTAAACCGTTTTTTGCTCATTCACCATCCACCGCAATAGTTGCAAACGTTTCTGAAACCTTTAAGATTGGAGATCGCACGTCGGTTTCTGTTCCATACACTCTGTCAAGAAATGCTGGGTTTGCTTTTCGATACCACAACGTTGCACGAACAGTGAGTTCGTCACCATTTGCCTCAAAGGCAAAATCGTCTGAGCGACTTCCTGGCGTTGATTCACGTGCGTTGTCTGTGATGCGACCTCGGGCCATAGATGGACACTGCATTGATTCTTCAAAGGTATCTGTGACGCCGGGATACATTGATCGTTTGTAACTCGCACCAACTAAGTCCCACAGATTGTGTCGATCGATAAGTTCACCCCTGCGATCAAAACCATCCGCTTTGAAAATTACTTGTGAATCGGTTATCTGATCGGTTTCTGAATCAACCGAACCAGTTGCGTACACAACATTTCCTTCAGAATCGGTCACAACAAGTTCCACCCAACTTTCAATCATATCAAGCGGTCCGGTTGGATAATCATGACCCGTTTTGTTGTTCGTAAGTA
Source organism: Phycisphaerae bacterium (assembly GCA_018656645.1). GTDB lineage: Bacteria > Planctomycetota > Phycisphaerae > Phycisphaerales > SM1A02. The sequence continues at coordinate 11,898 of JABHZL010000137.1, read as the reverse complement.
ACACTCTCAAATCAACCTGTTCACCGGCTGCAACACTTTCGGGCGCGAAGATTTCCATACGAACAACGGGGCCGATTGTCCATTTGTCTGCAATTTCTGGAATTTCAATGTCGCCTCGCATCCACTGTTCAATCATTTCGGTATGTATGTCTGCAAATTCAAGGTCTTGAAGTTGCGGAATATATTGATTCGCCCCTAGTGTTCGGTGTCCACGATGTTTTCCATCGTCGAGTGTTCGGTTGTAATCCGTCATATCACCTGCTGCAGGATCATCTGAATCGATTAGAGGCATATGGCATTCTCTGCACGAAAGCGTTTTTGGATCTTGGTCACCATGGAACCAACGAGAATTTTTCCAACTGTCGTATTGGTTCTGCCCCTGCACTTTTCCAATATCTGTATTCACTTCTTTGTCTAAATACTGTTTATGACACGCTGCACAAAATTCTGGTGTTTTGTAAAGTGGGCGGGAGTACGAAGTAACGTGATGTTTTGGATACGTACGAATCAAGAAATCGCTAACAAACTTTGCTACGTCTCCATCTTCAAGTTCATATACATATCGCTCTTGTGGCTGGAGTGTGTAATCAGCATTTCCTTGTACGTCTGTTTGAACAATGTTGTGGCAAACCAAACACGACGTTCCTTCATCAATACCAACATCAACACCAACTGAGTTGTTACTGCTGTTTTTAGCACCGGCAAATAGTGATATGGGGTCATGACACCCACCGCAATACCGAGTGTGCTCTGGAGAGGTTTCATCAACCATCAATGTTTGCACATCTTGAAATATTTTATCAAGCGACGAATACCTATGCGCACTTGGCAACCACTCCTCGTAAATTTGTGTGTGACATCCACTTGTGCCGCATCTATCAGAACCAGATAGAAGTTTTGGATCGATAGCGCCGTTATGTTGCATCCAGTCTGCTGCCTCTTTAATAATTGCGTCAATTTTAATGTTTGTTTCGTCGTCAACATCTGCGGCCTTTGCAGCAGCGCGTATATGCGCAAACAAACCAATAGGCTCTTTTTTGGCTTCGTTATATGCAGTGTTAAATGTTTCGTGTTTTGAGGGGTCAAACAGTTCGAGTACTTCTCCACGAACACCATCTTGCCACTGAGCCGTATCGGTTCTTGCAAGACTCGGAGCAAATGGTCTGTCTTCGCCATATTTCCAGTTGTATTCATCTGCAAATGCGCTGAGGGTAGGCGGGTCGGTATAAAGGGTTGACCACATCCAAGTCCCTGCAAGAAATAGTGCCGTGACACCCACAGACCATTTGTAATATTGACTACGAGCGGAAGCTAGCGTTCGTTTGGTTTCTTCCTTGTTCACTTTGCGAATCACGATTGATAGAAGGTGAATAATGATAAAAACTGCCATCGCAAAACCTGTGATGAGGTGAACGGTGTCCCACATTGCTCCAATTGCTGGACCAACAATTCCTTGCCAAGTTAGAACAACACCGCTCAAGAAACACGCAAGAAGCAAAACCACAGAAATATATCCAAGAAGTTGATAGTGGCTCAGGTTTCCTTTTCTGCGAACTGCCCAGTGGCGAATGCAATACCAGATCACCGGAACAATCATTGCTATTCCAAGAATCGTGTGCAGCAAAACGTTGAACTGATTAAAAGGCGAAAAAGGCAAAAGCATAATCGCTAAGCCAGTTACGGTTTCATAAAGCAAAAAACCGCTTGTAATACCTGTCAGGGACGATCGCCACTCTCCAGACGCATCAATCCTTGTTGTTTGTCTTTCCTGCATAGATGTATAGAATCGTCATTTTGTCGATAGATTACAACACCTTTTTGTCTTAATTATTGTGGAAAAGTAAAACCTATTTCGCATGGGGTTTTAAAGACAAATAAATGTTCAAGGTTTGTATTTTTCCATCCCGACTACTGATTTATATCACTAGGCGAGGTGAAATCGTCCATGAAATCTAGTTTGGCCTAGGATTGTGTTCAATAAAGGAGATTATTGAAACCCTCAAGGAAATCTACGGATTACATTAATTCTCTTGCAACGCCTTGGCGGTTTCTTCATCAGCAACGTCGCTATGGCACTGTGCCCTGCCTTTATTTGCACCTACCTTTGAAGAAAGTTTGTGCACTTCTTCAGGAGTAAGCACACCGCGCTGTTCAAGAATTTCTTTTTGCTCAATGGTCAGGGCAGCACTCACTTTTGGTTTATCCCATGCGTAATCAGCATCTTTGCCTGAAGCAAACTCTTGAATTTCTTTGCTAATCCGCACGCTGCACCAATCGTGTCCGCACATTGCACAAAAATCAGTGTCTACATCCATATCTTCGTCGTGCATTGCACGTGCAAAATCTGGATCAAAACTGAGCTCAAAATGTTTCTTCCAATTAAGTGCTGCACGCGCTTTTGTAAGTTCGTCATCCTGATCGCGAGTTCCCGGAATGCCGAGTGCAACATCTGCTGCGTGCGCTGCAATTTTATATGCAACACACCCTTGTTTTACATCATCTTTTTTAGGTAACCCCAAATGTTCCTTTGGCGTGACATAACAGAGCATCGCAGCGCCGTGATAGGCAGCGGCTGTTGCGCCAATACAACTTGTGATATGGTCATATCCAGGAAAAATATCAGTAACAAGTGGACCGAGCACATAGAACGGAGCGCCATGGCAAATCGTGCGTTGCAATTTCATGTTGTATTCAATTTGATCAAAGGAGACATGCCCCGGCCCTTCAATCATCACTTGCACTCCTTTAGCCCACGCCCGTTCTGTCAATTCGCCAAGAACTTCTAACTCGCGAATTTGCGCTTCGTCAGTTGCATCGGCTAAACCACCGGGGCGAAGTCCGTCTCCAAGTGAAAAAGACACATCGTACTGCCTCATTAGATCGCAAATATCGTCAAAACATTCGTACATTGGATTTTGTTTATTGTGGTGAATCATCCACTTTGCAAGAAGTGAGCCACCACGAGAAACAATACCAATCAAGCGATCTTTGATAAAGGGAATATGTTCATGTAAAACACCTGCGTGAATGGTGAAGTAATCAACACCTTGCTTCGCTTGATTTTCTAACTCGTCCATGATCATTGTGTAAGACAGGTCTTCAATTTTTTTATCAATGATCATCGAATAAATCGGAACGGTTCCAATTGGAACAGGCGATCCGGCGAGTATTGCGGTTCTACAAGCGTTGAGATCACCGCCAGTTGAAAGATCCATCACGGTGTCGGCACCCCACTTCACTGACCAATCTAATTTTTCAAGTTCTTCTTCAGTGCCTGAAGAAACTGGCGATGCGCCCATATTCGCATTGATTTTGGTGAGCGAAGCTCGGCCAATTGCCATAGGGTCAAGACCCAGAGCAAGGTGTATGATATTTGCAGGAATGATCATTCTTCCTGCAGCGACTTCGTCGCGGATTTGCTCTGCGGTGAGATGGGGTTCTCTCTGAGCCACACGCACCATTTCTGGGGTAACTGTGCCAAGCCTTGCATGTTCCAATTGGGTTACTGGATTTGCATTTGGCGAAGGGTTAAAATCGTGAGCAGTTTTTGTAGAAGCCACTGGCATTCCGGGAGTGTCGGGAGAACTAAAAGTTGTCGCACCACCCAGCTTAGGCTGTAATGCAAAACTCCCAGGTGATGTGCCTTGATTTTCGGTTGAAGGATTTACAGCGCCGTGCATTGGCAATGTTTGTGAATTTTTGCCGACAGTTATTTTAATATCTTTCATCCTTGGCATTGTACCCCCGCTACAATCACTATTACACATGTCATCAATACAATTCAACGCAATTCTTCTCATCTCCCTTGCTGCACTTGGTTGCTCTACGTCAACCAAAGTTCCACAACAACAAATAGTTCTCAGTACAAAGGGTCCAATCTCAATCGATGCGCGAACGATTGGCGGAGATGTCACAATCACTGCCGATGACTCAATTCATGGAACCGTTGTAACTGTGCAGCGGCGAATTTTGCAGGAATTACAGATCGAGGATTTGATGCAATGGATCACGCTTGAAGCAGATGTGGTAAATACCAATATCGGGCAAAAGGTTGTTGTAAAAACTTCTGCAAGTCACAATGAGCTCAACCTGATGAGAGCCGACGTTTCGATCAGCACAAATAGTATTGAAGATGTTCAGGTTCAAACTAGTACTGGAGATGTGACCCTTCTTGGAATTTCTGGCTCACTCGATATACGCACAAGTGATGGCGATATTCTGGTTGCAACAAATAACCCAATGGTAAAAACTGTCTCGATTGAGAATCATCGTGGCAACATTATCTTCCGGGTTTCAGAATTGTCCACTGGCAACATCGACATTTCTGCAATTGGAGGAGACGCGAGGTTTGATGCAATTTCTGGTCACGCCAGTGTGTTATCAAACACATCCAAGGGACACGTGATGGCTGTTCTCAACGATGGGAAAAACGTTGTAAATCTCAGAACCGTTGATGGAAATGCAAGTTTTGAAGTTGTAAAAAACCCAATGGCTAACAGAATTTCTTGGAATTTTGATTGGCTTCCTTTCTAATGAGTTCGCAGCGAGTCCTCCATGATCATTTTTTTCGGGAAGCAAAACGTAATGGTTATCGAAGCCGCGCTGCTTACAAACTAACTGAAATTGACGACAAACGCAGCATTTTACGCAAGAAAGATTTTGTATTAGATTTAGGTGCTGCGCCAGGAAGTTGGTTGCAGGTTGCATCAAAACGTGTTGGGCCACGTGGAAAAATCATAGGTGTTGACCTCAAAGAAATTGATAATTTACAATTAGATAATGTCACAACAATACAAGAAGATGTTACTGAACTTTCTCTTGAAACATTTGAAAATGAAATGTTTGATGTTGTACTGAGTGACATGGCACCGAGCACAACAGGAAATCGAACGATCGATCATCATGGTTCTGTTCGACTCTGTCATACCGCACTAGACATTGCTGCCACGCTACTGAAACCCAAGGGCAATCTTGTCATGAAGGTATTGGAGGGTGGGGCATACAAAGAATTGTTAGAACGGTGCGAAACGTGCTTTTCCGTTGCGAAGGGATTTAAGCCAAAAGCATCGCGTGCGATTTCAACTGAAATGTTCGTCGTTTGCACAGGTCGCAAAGAAGACATGACAAAACCAATGGACATCGCGCCGCCTCGCCCAGGTTCGGGCTGGTAAAGAAACTACCTCGTAGGTTGTTTCTCATATCGTAGGCCAGAATTTTTAAAAAACGGATTTAGCGCCCGCGGCGGTTGCTTTTTCAACAATGCGTTCGGCAGTGCGTATTGCCATTGAGCCTGCTTCTGCGTCGATTTCAGGAGGCGAACCGGTGCGGACAGAATTCAAAAAGTCTATCGCTTGCAGTGTCAGTGCATCTGCATCGCCAACCTTCATTTCTTCAACATCAATAATGTCAACATAATCAACCGAAGATAAATCTTCTCCTTCTGCAAGGCGACGGCGAAGCTCTGTTAGTTGCGGATCGTTCACGGTTTTTTGGATCAGTGTTACCGATCGCTTTACAAAGTCAGCTGAAACATACGCATCTTCACTAATTATCCGAAGTTTGCGTTCCGTTTTCAATGCAAGTCGACTTGCGGTCACATTTGCTGTGCACGACAAGCCGTCTGAACCCTCAGGGAAAACTAACCTCGCGTTGCATACATCTTCTGCGTCGCCCATCACACTCACTGCGTTTGCGTAAATGTCAGTTGGCTCATTTCCGAGCAACATCGTCAACACGTCAAGATCATGAATCATCATGTCAAGAACAACACCCACATCAGTAGATCTAAACGTCATTGGACTAATGCGAACCATTTCAATAAAACGTGGTCGCAAGTTATCAATCGAAGCTATTGCACGCATCACTGGGTCGTACCGAACAACATGGCCTACTTGTAACACTGCCCCGCCTTCTTCAGCTGCGTCAGCAATCGCTGCCGCTATTTCGGTTGTTGGAGCAAGCGGTTTTTCAATCAAACACGCAATGCCTCGTTCAAGAAGTGGCTTAGCCGCTTCAAGGTGATACACGGTTGGTGTTGCAATCGTCACCGCATCAATCCCCGCGTCAATCAATTCTTCAACAGTTTCATACGCCCGACCGCCCCACTCTTCAACAATATCTTCACGACGTTCTTGGTCACCATCGACAACACCCACAAGTTCGGCCCCTTCAAGTTGTGCATAAACTCGTGCGTGATGTCTGCCCATTCTACCGACGCCAATGACGCCGCAACGTAGTGTTTTTTCTGTTCCCATGTGTAGATTCTACTCGGGCGAAGGCCACTGGGTTCGGTCTTGCGTGCGTCTCTCGAGGTATTCTTGATACTCTCTCGCGTGCCCCACTGCTTTTAAACTTGATGACATCAACATCGCCATCCCGATTGGACCACACATAATAAACACTGCACCAATTAGTTCGCCAACAAATACAACTGCCGGAGAGATTGGCGTCAAGCGCAAAGGTTCAACAACAATAAAAATCATCGGAGATCCCCACGCTGCGGTATCCAAACACCGCCGTGCTGATGAATCCCGGCACCACTGTGCTAATTGAGAAAGTACTCCAAAAAGACAAAGCATGCCTGCAACAGAAACGATTCCAAAAACAACTGTGATAAACAATGCTATTGGGTAGAGTGGATTCGCTTGAGGTACACCGAGGGAAACTGCAAAAAGAATCGATGCGGTTGTCGCCCACCTTGCAATTATTCGAACCCTCCCATTTTTTCCTAATCCTCGCCACACCGCTTCTGTGTCAGTCATCGGATTCGTAATAAAATAAACACTCAGCACCCATAATATTGAAACAACAACATCAACCAACACGTTGATGTTCATCGCAGGCACAAAAATTCGAGCAACTATAAGTGCAACTGCTAGAAATAATACAGCGCAACAAAACGCGATTCGTCTAACAAGGTGTTCTGGCATTTGAGAGAGCGAAAGATCTTTTACACCCGAAAGTTGGGGAGCCCCAGAATATGATGACATCCCTGTTTCGCCACATTCTGGACAAGGTCTTCCTGCCGGCAAACCCCTAAGGTCATACCCACAATTTCCACAGGGTTTTTCTGTTGGTTTACTCATGCAAATTTATCGTTTTCTTGATCCATTGCTTCACGTTTTTCTCGTATTCGATCTTCTCGTCCCTCTCGATCACCTTCATATTTCAATGACCAAGTTGAATCAGAAGAAAATTCAAAGAATGAAAGCGAGAGCAAAATGAGAATCCAATACCAAGGGAACATCAACACGATAATGTAAAACCAGTACAGGGCTGTTTGCACAGAATCGTCGCCACTTGCAGCATACTCCTTCCACGGGGCAACAAAGACAATCACACCCCATGTTGCCATCATGATTGCAACAAGATTTGTTCTCTTTGCTGCGTGATCTAGGTTCAACCGAAGTGCAAGATCGTGCAACCAGAATGTTAAACCAACAAGCCCAATGCCCGCGAATGCGTGCAAAAGAATCAAAGGGAAAAAGTTTCCAAGATTACTACTGAGTGTCCCCGCTTCTGTTGGAAGATGGAATACAGACCAAAATACATATCCGGCAGCCCAGCACCATTGCGAGTAAGGAACTATTTTTCTGACGTAACGATATACGTGGGGCATAGAGTCGTCGACACATGCGGGCATCAAGCCAACGACTACAACTGGCCAAAAGAATGACATTCCAAATAACACAAATCGATATAGACCAATTGGGATTATTGCAAATGTCACCAAAAATTGAAGAAAGACTAGTGCAACCGTGAATAACCCTGCGATTCTTGCCCAGTGTTTTAGCCCAACACGAATGTCTGGAACCGGCTCAAGACCCTGCACGGCAATGCTTGAATCAATCACGCCCATGATTCCTTCACCGACGATTGATTTTCCTGTTTTTATTTTAGCTTTCGACGGATTTGCACCACATTCGGGGCAAAGCACGTGCTCATCAAGTCCTCTTAGGTCATACCCACACACACCGCATGTTCTTTTTTCATCATGTTCCATCGATCATCGCGGCAATCTCATTGAGATTTGTAAAAAGCCATTGCTTATCATCTTCTTCAGCAATTTTTTCACCTAACTGCCTCGCCTCTATCAAATGTAGTAGTGATGCGTCTTTTTTCGTTTTTGCGAACGCTCTTGCAAGACCCTCGTGTGCAAAGGGTAAATCCCAATCATCAAACTCGTTATCTTTACACGCTCTTAGATATAGATCTGCATAGTGTTCCGATTCTGCAAACCGACCAGATGCTGCGTATACACGAGCGATCTGCCACTCTCCTCTTGCGTGGTTTTTAACCGTTCCAGCAATTCCCCAGTGATATCTTGAAGCATGCGCGGCATGAATCATTTCTTCATTTTGATCTGGCGTACGTTGGTTATTGTCAAGAAGTTCCCAAGTGTGGTTAAATAATTCAACAGCAAGTTTTCGGTGATCGGTCATACCGCACCTTCAACGCAATGTGAAACATTGTTGTTAGTGTGCGCAACAGCGTTTCGAAACATTTGTAAACCAAGAGTTTCGTGTTGTTGTGTTTCAATTCGAGTCCATTGTGGATGTTGCGTCCAGCGAAGAAACCGTTCAGGGTGTGGCATCAAACCAAGAACCAATCCACTTGCATCGCAAATACCCATGACGTCGCCAACCGAACCGTTGGGGTTATCGTTTGCACCATACCGGCATGCAATTTGACCAGATTCTTCAAGCTGTTGCATCACGTTTTCATCCCTAGGAACAAAACGTCCTTCGCCATGAGCAATTGGGATGCACGATGTTTGTGGGGTCATTTCGAGATTTTTTGTCCACACACACCGCGTGTTACTTGGAACGACAAACTCAACCCACTTGTCGATAAATCTCGCAGATGTGTTCTGCGCTAATGTCACAGAAGGATCTGGTGGTGTTTGTAACCAATCACTTCCGGGAGTTGGTCCGGGAAGTAAACCAATTTGAGCAGCAATTTGAAACCCATTGCATGGTGCAATAATTGGGACGCTCCTGCGAATTGCTTCTACAAGTGCTTCGTACAAAGTTGCTCGCATAAGGTTGGCCATAATCCTGCCAGCTGCAACTGCGTCGCCATAACTAAACCCACCCGGAAAACCAATGAGGTCTGCACTGTCGATGAGCGAGGGGTTCCGCATCAATTTATTGATATGCACAGAAAAAGGCTGAGCGCCTGCAAGGGTGAATGCTTCGGCAAGTTCAAGGTCGCAGTTAATACCCGGAGCAGTAATAATAAGCGCGCGGGTCATATTTGCAACCCTCCAAGCCAAGCGTTTCGAAGTTCGTCGATGTTCCACGAACAACCATTTGCTAAAACAGTTGCGTCATCCGTAAAGGTACCAACGACCGCTGCGTGCACACCTTCTAGCTCGGAAAGTAATTTGTCCAACTTCCTAGGGTCGACTTCAAGAAGATATCGAGATGGTGTTTCAGAAAAACAAGCTGTTTCAAAATCTACATTCTCTTGAAGATGAAGTTCAACTCCAAGATTTCCACTGAATGCCATTTCGGCGGCGGCAAGGAGAACACCACCCTCAGAACAATCGTGTGCTGAACGCACCAAACCACTGGTAATTGCTTTGTGCACCGACGCAGCATTTGCAGGACCCTGTGTCAAACTAACTTCAGGAAGCTTCGTATTGCACTGCATGTTTGGCTCTAGTTGCAATGCAAACGAGCCGCCCATTGCACTCTTTGTTTCCCCAACTAACACCAATACATTTCCGGGTGTTTTGGCGTCCATCGTTGTACAGGTGTGAATGTCATGCACAATGCCGAAACCAGAAATCAACAACGTTGGAGGAATACAAATCGTTTCACCATCTTCTGTTGTGAATTGGTTGTTGAGAGAATCTTTACCAGAAATAAACGGGGTTCTGTATGCCTTTGCTGCGTCATAACACCCGTGGCAACAGCGAACAAGTCTCCCTAGACTCTCTTCGTCTTTTGCGCCTGGCCAACAGAAGTTATCGAGAATTGCAATGCGTGAGGGGTCGCCTCCAACGCACACAATGTTTCGAACACACTCATCAATCCCAGAACTTGCGAGCACGTAAGGGTCTGCCTCTAACGCAGTCGCTAAACCATTTGCAATGGCAAGCCCACGAGTTGAGCCTCGAACAGGTGTAATAACCGCTGCATCTGATGGCCCGTTTCCTTTTGGACCAACCACTGGTCGAACAACACTTCGACCTTGAACCTCGTGATCGTATTGTTGAATGATGCACTGTTTTGAAGCAATGTTTGGATGTGCAAGTAAGCGTGGAAGCATTGCCTGCACGTCAATTTTTACATCGCCAGATGTGTGTTCTTCTCGTGATGACCACCGTGCAATTTTTGTTGTTCCCGGAAGACCATCGTGCATGAATTCCATGCTGAGCCTGCCGACCTCTTCATCTTCATATCGCAAAACAAGTTCTTTTTCAATGGTTCCAAAAGAACCGAGGTCGCACAACTCGGCGTCATGACGATCACAAATTTCTGCAATTTTCGCGACGTTTTCTTCTGGGACTGCAAGGACCATTCGCTCTTGTGCTTCGCTGATCCAAATTTCAGAAGGTGTTAGACCATTGTATTTAAGCGGCGCTTTTTCAAGTTGCACAGTTGCGCCGATCTGTTCACCCATTTCACCAACCGCACTTGAAAAACCACCTGCGCCGCAATCGGTTATTGCGTTATACAAACAACCATCTTTGTAATCACGAGCTTCAAGAATTGCATCAAGTGCTTTCTTTTCTGTAATTGCATTGCCTATTTGAACGGCATGGGAAAATTCATCCGCATGTGTATCGGTTAGTTCAGCAGAAGAAAATGTTGCTCCGTGGATGCCGTCTCTTCCAGTACGCCCACCGATTGCGATAATTCTGTCACCTTGCTTCGCATCGCCGGAAATTAAATTTCTGGGCATAACCCCAACACATCCACAAAAAACGAGTGGGTTTCCGGCATACCTATCATCGAACCAAACCGTTCCGTTAAGGGTTGGAATCCCCATCCGATTTCCATAATCACGAACACCCCTGACGACTTCGCCAAGAATACGGCGTGGTTTCAAACATCCTTTTGGAACATCGTGATCAAAATGAGCTACACAAAAAACATCTGTTGCAGCAATTGGTTTCGCCGCAAGCCCAGTACCTATGATGTCGCGAATACACCCACCAATTCCTGTTGCCGCGCCACCATAAGGTTCTAGGGCGGATGGGTGATTGTGCGTTTCAGCTTTAAAACATACAGCATGGTCGTCGTCAAAGGCAACAATACCGGCGTTGTCAACAAAAACACTCAGGCACCAATCAATGCCCTCAGCCATCAACTCGTGTGTTGCCGCAGCCACCGTACATTTCAATAAATTGTGAATAGTGACAGAACCATCATCGTGGTAATCGTGCCCGGGGTAGTTCTGATGTTTGGTTGTTGAGCCAGCAAAGTGAATCGTTGCTTTGAGTGTTTTGTGCACACAATGCTCCGACCAAGTTTGGGCGAGTGTTTCTAATTCGATTTCTCGTGGTTCTCTGCCAAGGTTTTTATAAAACGACTGGATCGTTTGCATTTCTTCAAGGTCAAGAAACATGTGTGTATCGCGCGAAAGTTTTTCGAGTTCTTCATCACCTAGCGTCGTGAGTGGAACTTCTGGGACGGACATGTCGTGCGTGTGGCCGTGTTCAAATTCGGTTGGAAAAAACGGCGTTGTGTGAATGCCTGTGACTATTTCATTTGCCAAACACGTGCGAACAAGTTCTTCGGCTTGGCTTGTTTCAATGCCGTGAAAATCGTACCGCCAGCCGGTTTGAACAGACACTTCCTTGCCGAGTAATCGGTGCACAGCGAGTTCCACTGCTTGCGCGCTTGGGTCCATCACACCCGGGAGTGGGTGTACTTCGATGATTGATTG